>JAJRXH010000309.1 GCA_024276395.1 archaeon | reverse complement strand
TAGCTCGGAATTCGTAGGGATAATAAAATTCAATGCCTTTCAATCCATTTTTTAACAGTAATTCGATTGTTTCTTCGAGAGCGACATCATTCTTGCATTCTAGGATGGGGTGTGCCCACACGGAGATTCCATTGAGTTGCTTGGTAATGGACATGACATCTTTGAGAGGTACTCTCATTTTTGGCACGTAGGCTGGAGCACCGCTTTTAAGATACTTTTCGAAGGCTTCTTTCACATTCGAAACGGCGCCAAGTCTTACTAACGTTCGTGCAATGTGAGGACGCCCGATTGAACCTTTTATTTCGGAATGGGGAAGATCGTCCCATGAAATGCCAATTCCCAGTTCTCGTAGCTTGTTTACTATTGCCAGGGCTCTTCGTTCACGTGATTCTTGGAGCATCTTGGATAATTCGATGAGAGCATTAGATTGAAGATCTATTCCAAGAGCAAGCATGTGTATTCTTTCTACCGTCGATCCCTCTGGTAATAACACGCTAAACTCAATTCCAGTGATTAATGGTACATGGAATAACTCTTGATTAAGTTTCCAGGCTTCTAGGGATCCTTTAGGTGTGTCATGATCAGTTACTGCGAATAACTTTACATCACGACTTTTAGCCTGTCTCAATAGTTCTTGGACAGTCGATTTTCCATCAGAATGTTGACTATGACAGTGCAAATCTATTCTTACCATGCTTCATCACGCTCATTCAGAGGATATGATGACGATGATGGTTTCATGATCTGGGAAATGGAAGACGTGTTCAGCTCGGGTTTTCACGTATTCCACGAATTCTTCCCAGGAGCTTACAGTCTTACCTTCGTCGTCAAAGCCTATTTCAATTAAAGCTGACTGTGGGGAATCGAAGGATTGCTGATTGATGACGACGAAATGAAAATCTTCTTCTAACCAGAAATTATTCTTCTTGATGGCAAAAAAAATGTCAGTACCATCAGATTTTACTTGAATGGTAAAAGGATCTTCGGTGACTTCTTTCAGTACTTCCATCTATTTCACCTCCATCATTGCTTGAAAAACACGTTACCTACCGTCTTGATGTCATTTTTCGTGCTGTCACTCTTTACTTATTGAGGTCAAGCAATGTCTCATAGAATGAATTTATTTCCGTGAGGATGTTTCTGAGTTGCTCCTTGGTTTTTGTGAGATCTTCATTCATCAATGGTTTCAAGGCATCGGTGGAAAAACTTTCGTTCCACTCCACGTTGAAGGAGGTCGTGGTAAAAGTAGTTAGGAACTTCTTCATATTAGGAATGAGGTTGGATAAGTCAGTCATGATGGAAATTGCCTCTTTTTCATGATTAATGCTTGCACAACGATGGAGCAATCGTTCTAAGATTTGTTCTCTGGCTTGTAAGCCTTCCTTGGCGTGAAGGAGCTCATCGAGCTGGTCAAAATTATGGAAGGTGTCATTGTTTGGTAAATAGCCTAAAGTCAGTAAGACATCCTGAATGAAGTTATCTGCCATCTTGAAAAAGGTTGGATAAATCTCTCTAGGATGTTTCTCTTCAAAATGATTTAACAACTGCTTGGTCAATTGTCGGGCCAAAATGGCATTTTCCATGATCTTAGGTCGGCAAAGTTTCCAATTTTCATGATACGTGAGTTGGGGAGTGGGAGATTGAATGGGACTAGGGAAGTTCTTCAGTAGGGGCAGAGATTGTAACAATTTCACGTGAATCATTACTTGCAATTCAAGCAAGGGAATTTCCAAGGGGGTATCAAGCACGTAATTGCGTAGGTGTAAGGAAGAGAGGAAAAAATCTCTAATGTCTTCAAACAATTGTTCGCTCAGTGCAGTTATCAACGTCTCTTTCGCATCAAAAGCTAGTCGTTTTATCCAATTTTCAATAAGAAGGCTCTTGATGTAATCCGGAGTGAGTCTTTTTTTTCTAGGGCCACTTAACACCAGCAAGTAGTGATAGGGGCGCGTGTAATAGTCGTATCTCAAAGCTCTTATGAGATGTAGTCCTTTTTCATCTACATTATCGTGTGACAATAAAAACTTGATGAAACTAATCAAGTAGGTGCTTAGCAGGATGTCCGTATCCTTGAAAAAAGTGATGATCTGCCTGGCCATGATCATACTTTCTGTCGGAGAAACCCCAGCATAACTAATGGTCTTGAGTAGATGATTGATATCAAAGGTCGAGATTGCTCCATCTCTACCCACTAACGTGATTTTAGGTAGTATATCTTCTTCATCGTCGTTAGAGTGCTTAAATAATGAATTTTTGTTGGATTTCTTTGTTTCTTGGAGCCACGTGTTTTGATAAGCGGTAATGTACATGCTGAGAAGGCTTAACACCTTTATTCCTTCCGGAAGAATGCGAACATGATCGGAATTGACTTCAATTAACTTGTTTTCTTGGAGTGCTTCAAGTTCTTGACGGATCCTCGAGAACGAGATTCTTCCTTCTTCGAGAGCAATCTCCATTGCTGATTGCAAGTCATCAGGGTTCAGTTTAAAGTAATAGAGCAAGAATAAGGACAAGAATGAATAATCGATCTTTTGAGCTTGTTCAGTGAGTAGAGTTAATGCGTCTCTGAAAGATTTAGAAACAATTTTTATGTTGTTGGCGGCATCATCATTGCCGTGCTGTTCCATTCGTGAAAGGTATCGTGATATTTCTTTTAAAGCAAGGATGCAAGGATCATCTGGCATTTTCTGTTGAAAATCATCTTTGTGAGTATTTTTATTTTCGGCACGAGAGAGATTTTTCAAGTCCTTGAGAGCAAGTTGTGCAAATTTAAACAACCGATAAAATTCAATGGAAGTTGATCTTAATTGAGGTTCAAGAAGCGTTTCCACGAGAAACTTGTTAGATTCAACAAAGATGGAATCAAAGGTAACACCAAACTCGATCTTCAAAATTCTTTGAATGAGGTTGGGTAATTCATCATCTCTGTAAGCACCTTCTCCTAGCACGATGACAAGATCTAGTTCAGATCTTTCAACATCTCTTGCTCGAGCTTGGTCTACTTCACCAAGTACGGTAATGTAGAGGATGGATCGGTTTAATTCTTCTTCTAAAATTGCCGCGACGGTATCCAATTCGTCTAAAATTCCGGGTTGAAAGGTCTTGAAGCTTCCGATGAACGCAATGGTTTTCATGATGACTCCCTTCATTTCATGAAAACAGGTATAAAATGTTTTCTCGATATTGGCTCCAGTTTCGTCGGAGAATGCCGCGTCGGATGAGTCCAAATCTCCTTTTTTGTGTCAAGAAACCTCTAAACTGAGCTTTTCTCAATAATAGTTCTCGATCCAAACCGTGGGTAGAGGATTGCATTCTGCCTCTTCGTGATTTGATGAGCTTTACCCGTGATTCTAAGAAATTTAGAGGATAATTTACTCTTAATGGTCTAGCTGGAAGCGAGTGTCGAGTACTTTTTGGTGGAAAGACTTGTCCTTTCTTGCTAATGTCAATGACTTCCTCTTTCGTGATTTTAGGTGTTATTACCACGAAATCTTTCACGGTTTCTTTCAATTGCATTTCTTGTTGATCGATGACATCCACATCTGGTACATGATTGACAGAAAGCTTCAGTTCCATCACGGTGACTTCAGCTTGGCGGATGAGACGATACCGTGTAAGGATGTCCCATTCATCAAGATTGTCCGCGGTGACCAGCCATGTTTCTCTTTGAGCATTTGAAGTTCTTCCACGCGGATTGATGATGGCCATGATGGCTCGTCTTTCAAGGACTTCAATCATCCCCGTGGTTTCATCGGTCTTTTCGATGACGACATTTGGTTCAGCTTGAATTCGGTCTAACACCTTGTGTATTTCCGTGGTAGTGAGACCTTCAAAGATTCGGTGCCAATTCATTAACTTGACTGATGGATGTGAATAATTGATCTTGCAGACCACGATGTAAGCCACGGAGGTTTCTCTGGAGAGTTGCCACATGGAGTGGTAACGGTGCATGCCATCAAGAATGACCTTTGATTCGGAATCAATGATGATGGGATCCATTTGGATGCCGCTTTCTCGAAAACTTGCTACCAGTCGTGATAAATTACCCATTTTTACTTCTTCATGGGGATGCAAGCTATTAATGGGCTCGACAGTCAATTCCATTAATAAATAATCATCGACATTCAAGGAATCAATGCGTTCATCCTTCGTGGTGCTTGCAAGAGGATGGCAAATGTATACGGGCATGAGAACTCCTTCCTTCCTTACATGGTTACGCCATACATCGTAACTTAATAACTCTTCTTCCATATCTTTCGTGCTATTAGACAGCGGAAAAGATGAAATGCTCTCCTTCCGGAATCTTCAAGTGAGTCATGATAAATCCCATTGCTTCATATAATTTACTAACCACGTGGGTAATTCCATTTCAGCAGCTTTCTTCGACGAAAAGGATAATTTCACGCGGGGATCAACGGTAACAACGAGATCTTGTAGTTCTAAAATAGGGTCAATGTTTATATGTTCTAGTTTTGGATTTTTTTCCAATTTTAGTTGCTTTAGATTCTTGTTCCCTTTCAAAGGCGTGAGATCTAAGTAGTCTAATTGGTTATCGTATAACCACAAGACCTCAAGCTTGGAACAATTGGACAAAGGCGTGAGATCTACACGGTCAAGTTGATTTTCGTGAAGAAAAAGTAATCTTAGTTTTTGACAAGAACCGAGAGGTGTAAGATCTACATTGCAAAGCTGGTTACCACTGATGTTTAGACCTTCTAGATCATCGCACGATGATAGAGGCATTAAATTGATAGAGGTAAGCTGATTTTCGTGGATTCCAAGATGCTTTAAGGTCTTCCAGCCGCTAGATGCGGTCAAATCAACATGTTCGAGGCGGTTATGACCAAGATTGAATGCTTCGATGTGAATGCATCCAGTAAGAGGCGTGAGATCAATGGTAGCGAGCTGATTTTCACTGAGATCAAGTATTCTAAGTTGCGTGCCGTTTCGTAGTGGTTCTAAATCAATGAACGTGAGATTATTGGCTTGCAATCCTAATTCAGTAAGTTGTAAACAATTTTCTAAAGGTTTAAGGTTCAATCGTTCTAGTTGGTTATCCCCAAGAGAAAGTCCTTCCAAGAGAGAGCAATTAGAGAGTGGCGTAAGATCCACTTGTTTCAACTTATTTTCATTTAGTGCTAAGATTCGTAACTGGAAGCACGATGACAAGGGGCTGAGGTCAACTTGTACTAATTGATTTTTTTGCAGTCCTAGATGCTTAAGTTTGCGACAATTCCTTAAAGGACTTAAGTCAATTGATTTGATGTGATTCTCTTGGAGTGATAGCGTTTCTAGATTTGGCATATCACTTAGAGGTTCCAGATTAATTTCATGTAACTGATTCTGGTGTAGGAGAATGAGTCTGACCGACTTACATCTACTTAAAGGCTCTAAATCCACACCTAACAAGTAATTCATGCAGAGATCTAGTATTTCTAGCTTTTCGTGATCACGTAATGGATCAAGCCAAAGGGATGTTAGTTGATTTTCTTGCAAGAGCAAGACTTCTAGGGATTTTGTCTCACGTAAAGGCTCTAGATCAAGTATTGTTAGCTTGTTGCCATTTAAGAGTAATTCTTTTAGTTTTTTACATTGAGCAAGGGGCGTGAGATCGACGTGGCTAAATTGGTTGTCACTCAAGCCTAGAATGGCAAGATCATTGCAAGTAGTCAAGGGAGTGAGGTCGATCTGCTTGAGTTGATTTCCACTTAGGAGTAGAGCATACAAGAAAGTAAACTCGGATAAGGGAGTCAAGTCAATAGCATTGATCTGATTCGTCGAGAGATCAAGAACCTTGATGCCTGGAAAATTCTGACCGAAATCTAGATTAGCTTGAATGATCTGGTTATCACGGAGATCAATTCTTAGAAGATGATCTGACTTGAAATCGTATAATACTGGAGGAATTTCAGGCAGTCCAAGATCTGAAAAGTCAAGATAGATGATCCGTCCCTCAGAATCAAGCTTGATGCGATCTTGGAATTCATTTAATCCAATATCTTTGAAAAAGTTAGTTACGATTTTCCAGATTTCGGAATCAGCAGAGTTCATCATCTGTCACTTGACAGCTTCGTGGCTGTAGTTAAAAAATGGATGAAAGTGAAAGGAAAAAAAGAAAGCGATGTTGTAATCACCATCTAATTGGGATCTAGGTCAAAATCTCTTGCTTCACCAGTTTTTACTAATAGCAAGAAGAAAAAGGCGATCGTGAGAAAAAAAACACTGAATGGAAATAACGATTTCGGTCCAATGGAGTCAAACACTATTCCAGCTAGTGGTGGTCCACTGACAGCAGCTAGGCTACTGAAAGCATAGTACACGCCAGTTCCCACGCCGACATTCTTTCTAGCGTGTTCCCACACGACCACGATGCTGTTGATGTTAATGAGTCCCCAGGCAATACCGGCGACGACTAGGATCAACGATAAGCTTTGTAAATCTTTGAGTGTCGTGCCAATGAGGAGATCCATGATGAGAATGAGAAGTCCGATTCTCATCGTTCGCATTCGTCCTATCCTTGCCCCTAGGATGCCCCCGGGCAGCGCTGAAATGACAAAACTGACGGTGAAGAAAGTTAGTGTTTTTTGTGCCTCTTCTTCAAGCACCTCGAGGGCGTACTTTCCATAACTTGTCCAAAATGCTTCGATGGCATTCCATGCCATAAACCACGAGAGAATTGCTAGCAACATAAACAATTGGGATTTGTCAGGATTACTCAGCATTTTTCTGAATTCTTCAATCAATGAAGCCTTGTTTTTGGATTCATTCGAGCTTGGTGCCGTGATGACTAGCCCTTCCTTGATTCGACGACTTTCCTTCACGGTAAAGAACATCACGATCAAGGAGGCAATCGCTAGGATAGAACCGAAGGCAAAGGACAGCACGACATTTTTAGCATAGATGGTTGCGCCAAGGAAGAGCATTACCGCACCGCCCAGTCCTCCCATGAGATTGATGATTCCATTGGCAGTTGATCTTTTTTCAGAAGGAACCAAGTCTGGCATGAGGGCAACAGTAGGACTTCGGTAAATGGCCATTGAGATGTTGAAAAGAAAAATTGTTAGAATCAAGAAGAGCAGGTGAACGGTGTTGGCAATTGGAATGAGCACGAAGAAGAAAGCCGCAGCTGGAATTCCAATGAGAAGGTAAGGCATTCTTCGTCCAAGTCTCGCGTTCGTGTTGTCCGACATCGTGCCAATAAGTGGCTACAAGAAAAGAGCAATCCAATTATCCATCGTCATGATGAATCCAACGATGGAAAAGGCGAGTTTATGGTTTTCCTTGAGAAAAATGGGCACAAATCCATTATAATGTACCCAGAAGATGCTCGTGGTCATGAAACCTAATCCCACTGCAAACACTAAGGGCCAAGAAAAAGTCTTTTTTTCTTTCATTACTTCTTGTACTGTACTAGTTTCTGAGTGAATCGGTCGACCTCCATCGAATTGTTAAATGAAAACACCTAACAGTCGGTACCGTGTTAGGACTTATAAATATTTACCGCCATGAATATTTGAACCTTCGTAAGCTAGAGTTATAGAGTTCACTAGCTTCACTTAACCAAGTGACGCATGGAATGACTGGGGGTGATGGCTGAGACTAGGTATGATGTTTTTCAAGAAGAATTCGCTCATTGACAACTTGCTTCCAAGTCGACGAAAAAGAGCACTTTAACGAAGTTTTCAAGTCATCATGCTACTGGTTGATTACGAATGAGAAGGAAAGAAAGGAAAGAAAAAATAAAAACAAGCTAAATTAATAATTAATTATTGCGTTATTTCTTTTTTAGCATTTGGCGGAGAACATGTGGAAGGATGCCGCCGTTGGTATAGTATTCGACTTCTACAAGTGTATCTAATCTCGTGATGACGGTAAACTCCACGATAGAGCCGTCATTTTTCCTTGCAGTTACTTTCAATTCCTTCCGTGGAGTGAGTCCTTCACTGATGCCTTCAATGGTGTATTCTTCCGTGCCGTCGAGACCAAGTTCTTGCCATCCTTCACCATCCTTGAATTGCAATGGTAGCACGCCCATTCCAATGAGATTGCTACGGTGGATTCTTTCATAACTCTTGGCAATGACGGCTTTAACTCCTAGAAGTGCAGGTGCCTTGGCAGCCCAGTCTCTAGAACTTCCCACACCATATTGTGCACCAGCGAGCACTATGACTGGAGTATTTTCTTGCAAGTATTTCATGGCCGCATCATAGATGGACATTACCTCATTGCTTGGGATGTGCTTGGTCCACCATCCTTCTTTGTCTGGAGTCAAGAGATTTCTTACTCGCACGTTGGCAAATCCACCCCTCATCATCACTTCATGGTTGCCACGTCTAGAGCCATAAGTGTTGAAATCCTTGATATCCACGCCATATTCAATGAGATACTTGCCTGCTGGTGATTCTGGATGAATGGCTCCTGCTGGAGATATGTGATCGGTTGATATGCGATCTCCTAGCAACACGATTACTCTAGCATTTTTGATGTCTCCAGGAGGACTTACATCTAGGGTAAACTGGTCAAAATAAGGCGGATTGCGAATGTAAGTGGATTGTGGATCCCATTGGAAGAGAGTACCAGTGGGAGCTTGTAGTGATTGCCAGTTGGCATCTCCTTCAAGAATATGAGCATATTGTGTCTTGAAAGTTTCGGGTTTAAAAGCTTGTTCAATTGCTTGGTTGATTTCTTCTTGTGTTGGCCAGATGTCCTTGAGATACACTGGTTCTCCAACT
>JAJRXH010000308.1 GCA_024276395.1 archaeon | reverse complement strand
CGAAGTCTGTCTCCTGTGGACGAGTTCATTGAAGAACGACCTGAGGTTGTGCATTCCGTCACTTACAAGCTGAGAAGTCACTTCGTCAACCACTCTCTCTACATCACGCTAGGATACATTGAAATAGAAGATGGTAAAAAACGACCCATTGAGATTTTTATCAACAGTCGTGATCTCACGAAAACTGCTGAATATGCCTTGCTAGGACGCTTGCTGTCCGCCATTTTTAGAAGGACATCTAATCCAGTATTCATTCTAGAGGAACTAACAAGTATTTACGATCCAAATGGGGGATATTTGAGTAAAGGAAAGTATTATCCGTCCATTTATGCTGAAATTGCAGAAGTAATTGAAAAATTCTTCAAGGACATTGGACTGTTAGATGACGAGGCACCAAAAGGTCGGTCTTCTTCACCTACAGTGCCCATTAGAATGGATGAAGATATTCTTTCCAACGATTCCCAATCTCCACGAACACGAAAAGACGAAAATCAAGATTTGTTTCAAACATGTCCAGCTTGTTCTGCAAAAACACTGAAAAATGAGAATGGATGCTATATTTGCATCGTATGTGGGTTTTCAAGGTGTGAATGAGACAAATAAGTGATGCAAATGGCTTCTCTCTCAAGAGAAGCAATACTGAGAAAAAAAGAAAAAGAATGATTTTTACCACTGATGGCGCTTTTTACCCTATTATTCGTGGATTGGTGATCATTCATTCACCGTAATCTCGAACCACAATTCTCACAAAACAGGGCGTCACCTGGATTTTCATTGCCGCAGGACTTGCAGACCAAGGAAGTGCCACTTTCTTCAGGAGTCATGCTGGGAGATTGAGGCGCGACTTGAACAGGTGCCCCACAGTTTGGACAAAATCTTGCATTCATTTCGAGAGGAGAGCCACAGTTTTGACAAGCACGTACGGCACTTGGTCCAGGCCCGACGATAGTAGAGGACCCGATGGTTGATGGGGGAGGATATTGATACGAAGGCCCCGCTGGTGGAGCAGATGGGGCTTGAGGCTGCATTGGTTGGCTGGTTCCTGGATAGCCCACGGGTGGTGGAACCATTCCATATGGCATGGGCTGCATCATCAAAAATCGATGTTGTTCTTGACGAGCTAAAACATCCATGTACAAGATAGGTCGAATGATATAATCAATCCCATTGATGAAAAACGTGAGAAAATTGCCCATGAATAAGCCAAAGAAATACAACCCAGGATTAGAAATGGTTGGCTCGACAGTAAAGCCTCCCCCTGGAAGGGCAGTTTGCTTAACACTGATGGCATTTACTATAATTGCTCCAGAGGCTAATGAAGAAAGGACGAGTCCGAGCAAGTTAATGGCGACGATGTATCCGAGGACGTGCCACTTGAACCCTTGTACTAGATTTTTTGATCGAGACATGCTATTAAACACGCCAGATTTTTCATCAAAAAGAATGGGTAACGCCATGGCCCACCAGACAGCAAAAAATAATCCAGGAATGAGAAAGAATCCTAGACCCACTCTGATTAAAAAGTCTAACAGGAAATCTAATACAATAAAAGTTATTAGGAATGGCTTGACTTTTTGAAATGCTTCACCAAGAGAAATCGATTGGTTGTATTTTTGACGATAATATGATATGTAAACGAAGGATGCCATGAATGCTGAGAATAGGAGTTTAGCTAGAAATTCAAGTATGAAACTGATCACCAAGTCAGGGGTAATGTCTGTTACTAAAGAGAGTGGATTAATAATGGGTTCTGAACCTGGGGCAGTGGTTAGCCCTTCTGGTCCATTGCCTGTATATGGACTAAATAAGTATTGTTCAACGAAAGTCTTAAAGAAGGCAATAAGTGCAATGCCGATGACGAAAGTCGGCAGAACGTTTTTAACAGTTGAAAAACCTTCTCGAATTAACTCAAATACATCTCGTGGTCTCATATTAGGATTGGGCATGTTATTAATATTCTCAATGCTAGGAAATGGTTGGCTCCCTGGTCCTGATGGTGGGGGAGTTGGAGGCATCAATTCTATCATCACTCCTTTAGATTTATGCATCGAAAGAATCGTTCAGTTCCAGATAACATGGATTTATGAGCGTTCAAAAGACTTCGCATCCTTGCCCTTAAGATCCATGATTCTAGAGGAAACATCATTTTATTTTCCGATAAAAATGTCATTTCTAATTACTTGGTAGGATGGATGCCCTTTTAAAGCATCTCGTGGATGGCTAATTGGGGATGGTTAATGAGTCGATGGCAATACATCGTCTGTCTAGGATGTTCCAGCGCAATCTCAGTCAATGAGTGTCATTGTCCTTATTGTGGAATGTTCATGGATGCCAGGCAGTTACAAAGCATCGTGAAAGATGTCATCAAGAATTCACAGGAATGCATTTCACCCCTTCTAGTTGCAAAAAGGACTCACGATAGAAAAATTCCCACTATCTTGTTGTTATCTCTTCTTCTCCCTGGAAGTGGACAGTTTTACTTGGGACACGTTTTTCGCGGCCTCGTCGTGTTCATTTCAGTACTCATTACCGTTTCAGTTTCAACCAGTCTTTTATCCTTACTTTGGATGTTAAATCTCATTGATGCTTGGATACTGGCCAGATGGGCTGCTAATAATGAAAATCAAGCACAAGAGGATGTCATAATCTAATAAACATGTTTTTTTGAGCAACAAATGTGAATGAAGGAGTCTTATTACCCGATGTCTCCCCTAGACCCACGTCATCAAGTTACGACCTCTTCACAACCACAAGAAATAACCGAAATCATCAAAAATAACCCGGCAACTTTTGGTCTCATTTTCATTATGAGCCTCATTTATTTCCTTGATGTGGTTACTTGCTTTCTTAACTTGCCTTGTCACTTGTTCATCCTTCTCTTTGCACAAGGTAATCAATTGGTGTGGGAGGGACAAGTGTGGCGACTCGTAACTGCCATGTTCGTCCATGGAGATGTCATTCACTGGCTAAGTAACATGTTATTTCTTCTCATCTATGGTTTACGATTGGAAGAACTAAAAGGTAGTCGTTGGGTAGTTTTCATATTCTTATTGAGTGGTTTTACCGGTAATGTCATCAGCTTGATCATCATGAAGCCAGAAATAATTTCCTTGGGAGCTTCTGGTGGAGTGTTTGGAATTCTTGGAGCGCTTCTAGTTACGTTAAGACGATTATATCCTTCTCAAGCTAGAGCAATGATATTTTTGGCTATCATTTTCTTTATTCTAACGATTAGCGTGGGAACCAACATTTTCTCACATTTTGGCGGCTTGGCTAGTGGAAGCCTGCTAATGTATCTTGAGACGAGATTGCTTAATTTGAACGATCAAAAACGGAAAAAAATAAGATTTTAGTTCTTAACTGACATCACGTGGTGCATGGTAACCAGATTCCACCTAATCTAATGAAAGAGAATGAAATAAAAAAATCAAGGATTAATATGGTTAATTTGAATGAATTCAAGAGTCTCTTTCAATTTCTTATATGTTATGTGGTTAATTCGTTTATTTTTCAGGAATTGTTCGAGAAATTCACCTTTTCTAGCAAGAATGACATCAACCAGTGGTGCAACAAGGCGGTCTGTATATCCATCACCAATGAAAATGAAGACTGAGTTGTGATGTTCTTTTTTAATTCTGTTAACCCAATAGGGCTTGCAATTAGCACATCCATGTTCACAAGGTGGATTTGGAAAGATCACGTGGGATACACGTCGTTCAAATTTCTCACTCCATTGGAACTTGTTAGCAATGACAAAGACTTTCCAATCTTCGGATGAAAGTGATTCAGTAAGTGGAAGTTTCAGCATGTGTCCTAAAACAACCTCGATGTATTGAAAAATCCCATCAGAGATGATATAAGTGGGAATCTTCTCCTTTTGTGCCCATTGGAACACCTCATGTGCACCATTGTCGAGGATGGCGTGTTTTTTGGTAAATTCGACTAATTCTTTTGGACTGACTTCCAGATTCCCTAATTCCCTTTTGATTCCCTCTCTTAACGTGATTTTACCCTCTCTTATTTCATTCTCAATTTTTCTCAAGTCTGGTCCACCAAAATGGTCTAACAATTCATATGCAAGATCGTTTTTTGTTATGGTGACATCAAAATCCATGATTAATACTAATTCTGGTGTTGGTGTTCTGGTTCTCTTCATCATCCTCATTCTTTGCTCTTAAAAAATCTTTAATAAATGATCGTATTTGACTATCTTGCTGATTACTTTACCTACTCCATCTCCAATTGCCGGTTCTTCATTTAGGTTCGTGCAAGCAAGTCGGGATGAGTATTACCATCGTATAAGATTGCTTTTTAAATCGTGAAATGAATGTGTGCTTGGAGGAGAAAGAATGCGCGATTTCATCAATCGTCCGAGGAACCAAATTACAGTTGAGTCATTCAATGAGAATCTAGTGCTAGAACCACATCTCAAGGTCACTTTTCAATCATCAGAACTACGAGTAATTAATACCATCACGTGTCAAGGATCTACTTGGTTTGATGGAACAGTCAGAACCAAGCGTTTTCTTGTCATTCCATCAGTAGAGAGAGAAGAGGATGTTAACATCATCATTGAAGGAGATCTCTTCATCGAAGATGACCTACACGTGAAAGGGAGCGTTGAAGTTACTGGAAAGCTTGAAATTAACGGAGATGCCATCATCTTTGGGAACTTAAGTGCCAGTTCAGTAAAAATCGGTGGAAAGTGTCACATCAGTGGAAATCTCAGGTCTGACGCGGTGGAAATAGACGAAGACCTTCAAATCGAACGTCAAGCCGTCGGAGAAGCTGAAATTGTTGTAAAAGGAAGCGCAGCCATTGGTGTATTGACACGTTTCAAGAAAATAATCATTGAAGGACGCCTACGGGGAGAGAACGTTCATTCTTGTGGAATGATCGATGTATATGATGATGTCAAGATAGAGCGCATTTCAAATTGCCGACAATTCACGTGCAATGGACGGTTGGACGCAGATAAAATTGAACAGGTAGATCTGCTAGAAATTGATGACGCAGTGAATGTCGATGTCCTCCATAAAGTGAAGGAAGTCATCGTGAGAAGTTCCATTACTGTGAAAAATGATCTCAATCATTGCGATAAAGTTATGGTTTCTGGAAGTTTAAGAGTACAAGGGATGATTTCCCAGGTTTCTGAAATGAACATTGAAGATGGGCTTAGAGCAGAAGTGATAGAATCCACGAAAGTCATCACTTGTCAAGGTACGCTAAGAGCACGAGAAATCTCTGACATCAACACGTTAATCGTGCGTAATCACTTGCATTCTGAAACCATCACCAACGTGGGTGCCTTGGAAGTTACGGGACGATTGGTAGCTGGATCGGTGATCAACTGCAAGCGAATGGATGTGGCACGTTCCATTCTGGTTGACAATGATGTTCAAGCATTAATGATTATTACGGGAGGCAATCTAGATGCTGGATCGGTACATGGCTGCGAAACCTTGATCGTGGCGGGAGAGGCTACCATTCGTTCCCCGTGTGACATCAATAGGGCAAAAATAGGGAAATCCT
>JAJRXH010000307.1 GCA_024276395.1 archaeon | reverse complement strand
ACAATCAGCTTTAGAAAAAGTCATGGTAGGACGCACAACCCTAGTTATAGCACATCGTTTATCCACAATCGAAAATGCAGATGTTTTGGTTGTAATGAACCAAGGTAAAATAGCAGAACTTGGTAACCATGATCAATTACTTCAAGATAATGGTATCTATGCTAAACTTCATCAAATACAAGTCGCATCAGCGTAAAGGATTATGGCAAAAGTCAATCAAGAAAAATTAAATAAAATTTGGTATAAAGCTGCGAGTATTCCTTTTAGCAGTAAAATCTTATCATCTGTATTTTCCTTTGTTAGTCAATCACGTAAAAAATTATACAAATTAGGCATCTTAGAGTCTGAGGACGCTCCTATCGATTCGATTCTTTCCTTGTCCGTTGAAAATTTCTTGGATCGAAGGCTCCAGACAATGGTTTATCGTCTTGGCTTGGCAAGAACACCTTATGAAGCCCGACAATTGATAGTGCATCGTCACATTACCGTGAAGGGACGAGTTGTCACGATACCGAGTTATCACGTGATGAGAGGAGAAGAGTCAGAAATTGATTATCGTCCGGGATCTCCTTATGCTAATCCAGATCATCCGATGAGACAAGATTTAAGAGGACGTGTTGTTAAAGTTACAACAACAGGAACATCAGGAACAGAACCAGCTATATCAGTGTCTTCATCTAGTCTGCCTCCAGAGGTAGCTGAAGAATTGGTTGCTGAAGTTGTTGAAGAAGATGTTGAAATAGATGAAGAATCTGGAAGTGAATCTGGAGAAACTTCATAAAATGTAGTTCATATTAGTGTGGAGGAAGCTTGAATGAGTTCAAAAGAAGAAAGCACGACAACTACGGCAGTATCGGCAAAGAAAAAGCCTGTTCGGAGAGGTATTGCTCACATCTTCTCCTCATACAATAATACTATCATCACGCTTACGGATCCTACTGGAGCAGAGACCATCGCACGTTGTTCAGGCGGTATGGTCGTGAGGGCATCTAGAAATGAAGCGACGCCTTATGCAGCAATGCGGGCTGCACGCGAGGTAGCGAGGATTGCCAAGGAACGTGGTGTTAATGAGATAAGCATTCGAGTTCGAGCCCCAGGTGGTATCAAATCAAAAAATCCTGGGCCAGGTGCCCAAGCGGCTATCCGTGCGTTAGCACGCTCTGGACTACAAATCATTGCCATTGAAGAGGTCACTCCCATCCCTCATGACAGTTGTCGCCCCAAGGGTGGCCGCCGAGGAAGACGTGTCTAAACTAAGAAAACTACATCCCGTAGTCTTTCATTTATTTTCTTTTCGAGGAGCATTGTTGCGTCATCTAATGACAGAAAAATTATATTATCATTTTTCATGTACAATCTCATTTGAATTTTCATTTATTTTGGGTGCCAATTGTTGTCATTGTTTAGATGTTTCGTAAGTGAGCATTTGCCTTCACCAGCATCAGAAACGAATCAAAGTTTGTTTGGTCTTTTTTTATTGTGTTCTCGCGAACCGTGTTTGATTTTTTTACGATTAGTTAATCTCTTTTTTGAGAATCACTCAACTTTTCACGAGGGCGTGCATTGATATGAGGGAAAAGATTGTTAGTTCATCCTTTAAGATAGATTGGGAAATTTATGATCGTTTTCACGTTAATACTGAGAGGGTTCCAAATCGTAAGAAGATACCACACCCTTTCAATCCAATTATAAGCAAGATTGGCCTGACTAAACATCTATTGCGTGAGCTTAAGGAACACAAATGGAGAATCATTACTAGTCAAACGCATAGAGATCTTTTTTTCGCAAAACCTTGTATTTATGGTGTTTTTAGTGGTCCACTTGCGGGATATAAGCCAAGAAAACAATTGTGCACGGGATGTCACCGTTGCGTGCTAGAATATCCAGAGTTTTGTCGTGTTGAACGCAATCCAGCCTTCTATGAGTTTGGTGATTCTTATTGGGTCCCCAAGGATAGCATTCAATTTTCAATGACACCAGCGTTCATCGTGTGGAATGAAGCCGAAACTGGTAAAATTCCCATTAAAGGTATGGGGTATAAGGGACCTTTCGCTCGTGATGGATGGGATGAAATCTGGACTGATATGAGTGAAATTGTCCGACCAACAAGAGATGGAATATATGGACGAGAATATATATCCACATTGGTAGATCTCGGTAGAAAACCTCCCTATCTAAAATTTAGCGATGATGGACGGGTTTTGAGTCAGGCACGTACCGTTCAAGCTTCTCTACCAGTTATTTTTGATCATCTTCCACTTGATATGAACAATGCGAGCATT
>JAJRXH010000306.1 GCA_024276395.1 archaeon | reverse complement strand
TAATTGAGCAATGGAGGTGTTTACGAATGCCCCAAATGACAAGTACGCATCAAATGGACGAATTTCGTTCCATTCTTTGAAATCATTTACTATCTGGCGTAACAGTAAGGCACTTAGTTCATCGGTGCGGGGTTGTGGACCCGTGAGGATCCACCATTCGCGACCATCTATCTCACCATGATAGATGGCAGCTGTTGAAACCTCGAGTTTTCCTTGTTTTGCTAGGGCAACATTCGGAAAAAACTCCGCATACGATTTTATGAGTTCTAAATCAAAGGTTTTTACCAAGGCTTCTGAAATATTTAGACCAACCAACCCCATTCCCGTGAGGCCTTGAATGACTACATTTTTGGCATCGGCCAGGTGCATCTCATCAAGCTCCCGCTATTATTTCTAATTTATCACATCGTAAAAGACCTTTATAATGACTAACTTCTTGTCATGAGGAATCGTTTCCTCATTCATAAGATGTTAAATTGTTTTATCGCATTAGTTAAGATCTCGGTGACTATGACGATTTCGGTCATTGAGACAAACTCGTTGGGCTGATGAATGACATTCGGATCTCCCGGGCCAATGATGGCAAAAGGTACCTGCTGAAAAGGTCCCGTGAGTAGTTCAGCTGCATCTGTGGCGTATGTTAACCCAATGACATATTTGTTCAATTTCTTCATAAGAAATGATATGAGTGGATGGATTTTGCTTGTTTCTAGCGCTGGTAATTGATGGAGGATCTTGTAATTACTGGTTGTGCCAAAATCGTGATTCATCACCGCTAAGAGTTTCTTGGTTCGCTGCAAGAGCTCGTTGCTGTTGATTCCTGGGATGAATCGGATGTCAATTTCGCTCCAACAAGTGTCTGCAACGATGTTGACCTTGGTTCCACCGTTAATTCTTCCCACGTTGAAAGTCGTTCTATTGAGCAGTGGATGGTGATTCTTAGGTAAGATGGTGTTGAATTGCTGGAGAAATTTGTTCATTGTCATGATGGCGTTAATTCCTTGTTCTGGCATTGATCCATGGGCAGCATTTCCAATGAATTCTACTTTGAGTTGTAATACTCCTTTTTCGGCTATTCCAAGCATTCCGTTGGTTGGTTCGGTGATGAAAAGGAATTCGGCATCTTTCATGACCTCATCACGTACCGTACGGGCACCTTGCATGGATACTTCTTCATCAGCAGTTCCCACGAATGTGATCTGGCATGGTAATGATTCGATTTCGTCTAGTAACATGGTAATGATTCCCATGTTGGTTATCACGCCAGCTTTCATGTCGGCCGCACCACGGCCACCAATTCGGTCAGAGTCCAATTTTTTAGCGGAAAATGGATCAAAATCCCAGAAATCGAGATTTCCCACTGGAACAGTATCAAGATGTCCAGATAACACGATTTTCCGGTTCGTGGCCTCACCAATTGTCCAGATGACATTTTGTCGATGGTCGTCAATGGCAAGGATCTTGCAGTTAATTCCCCCGAGTTCAGCGGCAATACCCTGGATATATTCGACTGCTTCCTTTGTATGTCCAGGTGGATTCTGCGTGTCAATTCGTATCAGATCTCTGAGCCATTTTTCCATTAGTTGCTTCACGTTCTTCTTCGTCATCTTTTGGGAATCCCTCCGATTCTATGATATCTTGATGTTGTTCTTGTTGTTCATCATCGATTGTAATCTCTGCATACAAGTATCCCATGTAATTGCATTTTGGATCGGTACAGAAGTACATGGATGCCGTTAGCCAGCCACTAATGCTAGAAGGGGCCCTTTTTAGGGTTGGTTTCTGACAAGAAGGACAAACAATTATTCTTCTAGAGGGATCAATTTTTTCTCGTTTGGATTCCTTGATGATGAAACCAAGATTTTTCATTGCCTTGATGATGTTCAATTTTCATCCATCCTTAAAAGGGTGATTTTTTCTTCTTGCCACTCGAACTTCATTTCATTTCGACAATTTTTGGCGTTTACCATGTAATCGTTTATTTCTGATACATTTTGCTCGATTTTCATGATCACGTGCGTGCTGGGATGCTTTCCAATGATGTTCAGTGCGATGTCGACTGGTATCCAATCATTTAGCTTGAATGAGTATATTTCTGCCCAGGCATGTGCCGTGACCTCTTGCTTTTGAGGATTAATGCTATATCCAGTTAGTCTTCGTGCAGGAATTCCACGCAATCTGGCCAGTGAGACGATTAGGTCCGTGAACTCGTCACAATCACCATGGCCGAGCATTAATGCCTTGAGAGCACCTAGACGTTCTGATAGATGTTCACGGAACTTGAGGATTTTGATGATGCTTTGGCTTGCCTTCAATATCCATTGTCTTAAATTATTTTCTTGGAACCAATTTTCTTCTGTAAATTTCTGTAGTTCGGCACTAAGAATTGGCCAATGTGGTTGTGGCAAGCAGGCTGATTGTAGTTGTAGGGAAAGTTGTTGGGGTTCGATCGTTCCCCAGTCCTTGGGCAGATATGTTTGAGGATGAACGATGACCTTAAATGTTTCAGTCACGTGAAATAATCCCTTGTTTCTCGTGCGTGTCCTATATAAGTGCCAAGAATGATGTTTTTTCCTGATGATTTTTGGCTTGGGATCTTGATGGAGGTATTGGACATCTTGTCGATAATTTAATGGAGTGATCCATTTTAGACTGATGGTACAAGGAGAACGGGAAGAATACTTTAGGTAAAATTCACGTTGTAAGAGCCAAATCATCACCATTTTCACCAGGGAAGAAAAAAGAAATCATTTGCCGAAAAAGTAGGAAGAAGGAAAGTTTTTTAGCTAATCGAGAAAAAGTTCTTGCGTTAAGAGGATGTGATCATCTTCCTTGATCTCTATCCATCCTTCTTCTTGGAGTTGGTGGAGCAGTCTTCGTGTTGCTGCTGGAGAAGTTGCAATGGTACGGACTAGTTCTTGAAAGGTAACTTGTTTCACATCCTGAAGGATGAATAGGATGGAGTACTTGGGGTCATGATAAAGCGAGTTTTTCAGTTTTTCCATACTATCTTGATATTTTTCAATGGTTGTTCTCGCTTTTTCTAATTGTCGTCTAAGTATTTCAACTTCCTTGGTAATAGATTCTTTTGTTTGGTGTTGTGATTCTAATTGAGACCTTA
>JAJRXH010000305.1 GCA_024276395.1 archaeon | reverse complement strand
GTGTTATCAGTAACATTCACGTTTATTTGGAGCGTGAAATTCGCATAATTGCTACCCGGCTTGTAGTTAACCTCGTGGATGAAAGGCGGGTAAACATCGCAATCTAGGATGTCAATGGGGGATGGCAAGTATGTTGCAACATTTTCATTCAAGGACTTATCAGTAACAATTATCTTGAGATAAATCTTCGTGCCAGCTGGGAAAATTTTTCCAAAATCTGCTTTCCACGTGCCGTTTTCTTCAACTGCAGTGATGTTATTCCAATCATTACTACCGGATATTCTATAGCTCACGATGACTTGCTTGACACCCTTTCCAATATCCGTGACATCCATTATCAGAACCAAGCTCACGTTATCATAAATGGTACCTGTTTTTGGGAAGACCGCCTGCACGCTTGGTGCCGTGAAGTCTGAGTCCGTGATGAAGACAGTCATCATGTTACTCACGATAGTGTTAGAATTCAACGAAGCGTCAATCACGTAGGTTTTCACGTTAACGTAATTACCAGCAATAAAAGAGGGAAGAATTGCCATGTAATAACCACTTGAACTATCAAGAACTGCCGTCACGTTAGTCCAAAAACTTGATCCATTTAGCTGATAACTCACGATGACTTGCTTGACACCGCGGATATCATCTGTAGCATTTATCAAGATGGTCAAGTTTACATTTTCGACATTGGTGCCTTTCTGATAGAGAAATTCATTGATGGTAGGCGGTGTTACATCATGATCTCTCACTATCCAGCTTCGGGAATGGACCAACAAGTTTGGATTGTTCATCAAGTCATCGCGTGCACGGACGATTACTGTGAGATTCGTTCCAGCTGGTAATTGCCATGAGTTTACCGGAATCCACGTCCACAGACCGTTGATAAGTATTGCGGAAACAGTCTGGTTGGTGGTTCCATTCACGAGTATTTCAAAGGTAACTTCAGCGACACCAGAGCCTGAATCTGTAATGTTGGCAACAATTCCAATGGTCGGATCATTATCTTTTGGTGGATCACTGTAGATGAAACTAAGTGAATGAATCTGGGGTGTCGACCCGTCAATCTTGTACCACAAACGCGTGCCGTTGTTCCAATTTCCCAGGGAATCCCTCACATTGATCGTGAGTTCATAGGATCCTTCTGAAAGTGGTGCACTGATGTTAAAGATTGTTCCCGTCAGCCCCGTCATTATCGTGCTCGTTCCATTCCAGAGATACTCAACGACAGAAACTGATACATTATCGTCGCACTGGACAAGGATTGTCTCATTAGGTGCAAGATATGTATTATTTTCTGGCATGAGCTGGATGATTAGAGGGGCCTGGACATCGACATAAAAGCGATAATGCACGGTAATGTTATTATTCTTGGTGTCATTAGCAAAGATGTATAAAGCATGCCATCCCGAACTTGTAATCCCAATTGGTACCGATACCTTCAAGAGATATATCGTTGTACTATTCAACAAGACAACGTTTCCAGAAAAAACATTTTTATCATCCCATTTGTAGAAAGTATGGTTGAGAGCAAGATTATCAGTCAAGTTAAAGGTAAGGATAGTGTTTAACCCGATAACACTATTATTTAATCGAGAGACTATTCTGATGAGTGGGATATTGGAATCAATGACATTCACTAGGATTGTTGACTTGGTTTCATGAAGGCTTTGATCCCGAGCTATTAACGTGAAATTATGGAAACCCAATGCCAAGCCATCAACATTAATCTTGATGGTTTCGAAAGAAGAATTTAATGAGTTTTGCTGCCAGATAATTGGCGATAAAAGGCTATCATTCATGTAATAAATGATGTAATTCAAAGGATGCAGCTCAGTGACGTTCCAATGGATTTCATTCCCTGTCGTGCCATTTCCATAAGTAAGATCTGAGGATGATCTGACTTTAGGGGGTGTACCATCGTAGACTGTTACTAGAACGGTAGATTTATTGTGATTTCCCGACAAATCTGCCACGAGAATGGTATAGTTGTATGTTCCCAAAGATAAACCATCAATGTTGATGGAAATGATCATACCAGATTGCCAATTTCCTTGTTCTGAGATGTTTCCATTGAGATAGATGGTATAATTATTGGGATGAAGATCGGTAACGTTCCAAGAGAGGGTATTTCCAGTCGATCCTTCTGCATGGCTTAAAGTTGCTGATGGTTCGCTGACAAAAACTGGAAGGGATTGGTCTAGAACGGTAACAAAAGTAATAAAACTTACAACGTTGTTGCCAACATCATCTACCACTAATGTATAGTTATAATCATAAGGACGCCATCCCAATCCGTCCAAGTTCACGCTTAAAGTGCTTCCATCATTCCACGTGCCTTTTTCAACCAGGGTTCCATCTAAATAGATCCAATAATTACTTGGATGTGCATCAAAAACCGTCCAAGAAACGGCATTCCCGCTGGTTCTCTCAATAATCGTGATGGTACTTGATCCTTGGATGACAGGGGGTGTACCATCGAAGACTTTTACCCAAACAGTATCAAAGGTGCGATGACCACCTTGGTCAGTGATGACCAGCGTGTAGTTGTAATTTCCTAATGCCAATCCGGATGCATTATGAGTGAATTTCCAAGAGGTACCTGACCAAGTTCCAGACTCGATGAGAGTTCCATTTTTGTAAAGATAGTAGCTTGCTGGATAAAGATCGCTTACTTGCCATGTTAACAAGTGAGATGGATCATGTGGAGCTCCTTCAGCATATTGAAGATCATTAGGGACGTTCGTGAATTGCGGAGATTGCGTATCTACATCCACGGTAAGAAACGTGATGGCATCCTGGTTCGTATCATCAATCACCTTCACGACGATAATGTGCTTTCCATCAGCAACATTAGTAAGCACGTAACTCTTGGTTGTTGTTTCTGCCACATAATTTCCGTCCATGTATATTCTATATGTTAGGGATGTGCTATCTGCATCCGACACATTCCACTGAAGCGTGATGCTTGATGATGTCAGTAATGTTCCATTGCTTGGAGATGTCATGATAACACTAGGAGGTTTTCCATAACCAGTGTTAAATAAGTTTAGAGAATGGTTAGCGAGGTCCACGGCCCCAGCTATATCGTGCATGGCTATTGCTTCGAGGTTAAAGCCGAAATAAAGTAACCTGTACGTGCCATTATACCATATTGCGGCAGTATTTGGGGTATCACCAGAAGCTGGGTAATATAAAACATTTGATGCGCCGCTTCCGGTAATTGCGGTGATCTCATCTGGATATTTGGCAACATATCCGTCAACGTTTTTCAACACGTAACTTAGACCGTCAAATATTGATGAAGGAACTCCCGAAACTTGTAATGTTGCATTAGCTGCCAAGGGAGAGGTTCCTGGGTAGTCATTCCAAGAAGTGCTTGATGCTTTCAAGTAAGTTTCAAAGAAGGTTGGAGAATAGTAAGTGAGATCATAAGCAAGATCTTGGCCAATGATCCATAATTGTCCGCCTCCATCAAGATAGGTGGCAATATTGGATCTATCTGCGGTAGTGAGGGTGACATCCCAATCCACTCCAGTAAACCAGATGACTAGCTGGTATTGTTGGAGAACAGAGGCAGCTGGTCCAGAGCCATCAACCGTGGTAACTACAAATCGATCAAAACTTACATTCTCCTTGAATCCTAGCTGCCCTAATACTTGTCTATAGTATGGATAATAATCATTTTTGAAGTTCTCATCATCATCCACTATTAATATTTTCTGAGGAATGTAATTAACCAAGAACCAACTAGGATTGGAGTAAAACATCGTTGCACTCGCATCGAGGGCTCGTGCTTGGACTGACCAATAGCCTTCGGCTAACGAGCTGGCATTGAACAAGTATTCGTACTCCCAAAAGGAACCAACAACTGATTCTGATGATGTTATGTTAATCCATGGCCAATAACCATAAGTATCATTGCCAATGCGGATTTCAACGCTAGAGGCATCGAAATTGGTGGTCACGACAATTTTTTTCATTCCATATCCATAAGTATCGACAATCTGACTTATGAACACGGAATTTGCAGTAGATATGATTGTAGCTTGCTGTTGCTTGGCAAGTGAAGAAATCGATGGGGGATGATTCGAATACACAGGCAACGATGATTTAAAAAGAGAAAAATCATTCTGGTTAGTATCTGAGATGGTTAATGTTGATGATTTTTCCTTGTTTGTTGAAAACTTGTCATGTTCGATGATATTTCGTGCTTTTGGTAGTTGTATCATTGATTTGTCATCTAATGGTAGTTTAATTCTCATGTTTTGGTTTTTTCCATTTAGCCGTGGAGTGTTGTCGACAAACTCGATTTGGGAATCGATGATACTACTGGTCTTGTCAGTTGATTTGATTGGTGTGGTATCAAAGAAATCTGAAGAATTTCCAAGCACGTGCAAGTTTACGAGGATTTTCACTCCCAATGAACCAGTCATAGGCACGGCTACCACGGTAACAAGCAAGATGAAAGATATTACAATTCGTTTCGTCTTTTTTCCATTCTTCATCCATTTTCCCCTAGAAGAAGAGTCAACTTTTTCTACAATGCACTCAATCAAACGATAAAATAAAAGCTACTACTTTCGACATACTGCTATAATCTGTAAAAAAAT
>JAJRXH010000304.1 GCA_024276395.1 archaeon | reverse complement strand
GCTCTTTTTACTTATTGGTCTCTCGTGAAAGAATTGAATTCTATCATGTCATCGATTAGACATCTTAGTAACATCCTTAGGTTGGTCATTTATCGAACAGAGACAAACAATGCTACCATACAACCAGATGTTAGATCTTCATCACTAAAGAAAGTTGAAGAACTGATTGCGTTCAAGGGGCATCATTCAGATGAAAGAACTCAAAGGGTTTATCCTAGTTTCACATCTGAGATAGTGGAATCATCAACAACTACGGAAGGCGGAGATGAAAAATGGTTAATTACTAGATCTGTCGCTGCTACGGGAGGTATCACTGGAGATCAGAGTCATTCTGATTTCATTGATTCAACTGATATTTTGATTGATAAGATGTCATCACGTGGAAGAAAAAATACGCAAGAGTTATTCATAGATAAATCAAATAAATGTGTTGATACATTTCTACCTCTCGTGGGAGATGAGATATTTTTCCCTTCAGAACAGTCTTATTCGTCTGTTCAGTCTCTAGAATGTCCTTCTGGAAAAAGATTGAATGAGAAAATGACAAAGTTAGAGATAAAAGCTACGATGCTGGAATGGGAGTTAAACCATGATGATTATTGTGTCTTGAAGAATAGTTTGTTGCCTGAAACACTTAGCGGATGGCTTTGTCAACAGCATTTGTATGCGAGCTTTGAAGAGCTTCAAGCGAATGCTCGGTTGAAAGAGATGGTTGCTCAATTATTTCTCGATAAACGCCAAACATTTTCAAAGGTTTGGAGAAAGTTGGCCATCCTTCTAAAGATTGATGATGAGAATGGCGAATTTGATCGTCGTGAAAAGTTCATCATAATTCACCACTTTCTCATTGTATTTCTTGAAATCATTAGTCGTTCTTGTTTAAAACAACAAGATCTTGATTCATTTCGACAAATAAAGGAGAAAGTCGTCGAATTCATCGAAAGTGTCGTGAATAGAGGGAAATCTTGATGTTTCTACAACTAAAGTGATAGATGACTCTTAGATTTGGTTTTGTTCAGTCCATTTATCTTTCACATGACTGACATTGACGTCCGTCGTGTTTTGATAAGAGATACGACTTCGATATCTCTTTTTGAGACTTCTTCTGTTGTGTTTGCACCATTATTCAACACGAAATTGTAGTTTGAGGGGTTTGGATAATGTATTGAATGAATTTGTCTCTTTTTGATCTTGGTAGTGTTTATGAGAAAAAATGGGAATGAAGGACAATTGTTTCATCAACTGGATTTGAACTTGGAATTAAAAGAAGAACGACGGCCCTTGCTTAACATCAATTTTGTGAACCAATATGATAGTTCCTCTCTCTGTGGTACTAATTTGATGGAGACCTGTAGGATAACATTTGCGCGCTTAACAATTGTATTAGAATTCATCCTTCTGATTATCACATTTTATTTTTTGTCGTTGATGCTATTTGAAAGAGAAAGGTTTGTCGTGACCCTCCAGATAAATCAACCACAAGTATTTTTAACTGTTGTTTAAAAAGGTGTCTTAGAAAAATTATGAAGTTGGTGACTGTGAAAATGAGTTTTGAACTTGGTGTGACTAAGGTTCGCAAGAAAAGGCGCTGGGGAAAAGTTATCGAATATACAAGCCAAGAATCATTAGTTCCTCTCAATGATAAGGAAAGAGAGGAGCTTGTAAAACAAGTAAGAGATATTGCCTTGAAGAGCAAGTACATTACACCAGAGCAGTTAGCTAAAAGGACTCGAATGAGAGTAAGTACAATCAAAGTGATATTAAAAGAATTGGAAAAAGATGGAGTCATCAAGTTGGCAGTGAGTGGTGGTGGTTTCAAGGCATATGTTCCCGCCCAATAAAATGGATAGAGGCTGAATGAATGGTATGAATAAATCAACTACCAATTATCATATCCTCAGTTTTCTCATCTCATTGTTCAATTTTTTCACATAAAAAAATAATTATTGATTGTTTATTGAGAAAAAAATTCATTTACTTATTCTTCAAAAGATAGGAACGTTCTCAAGAGATTAAAATTAAATGAAACGGATATAAGGGATCACTTTGATTAATCTACTACATTGATTTTGATTACTTCAGTAACTAATTAATCTTCCTAAGTGATTGAGATGACTGCTAAAGAAGAACAAATACGGACCGTGATTCAAAGAATTATCAAATCCCTGGCAACTCAAGGTAAGCCTATAGAAATGCTTACAGTCCTACAGACAGCAGTACAACACAATCCGGAACTGAAAAAAGAGAGAAAAATATTAGTCAAAATCACTAAAGAGGAAATTCGCAACGCCATTGAACTTTATCAGCTTTCTGAGGAAGAGGAAGAAGTCGAAGAAGAATCCGAAGGACCTAATGAATATGAGCGACTGATTGAGTTGTTCAAGTTAAAAATACAAGATGAAAGTGAGATAATGAAAAATTTGATTAGTTTTCTTATTTATGGCTCTTATGCCCAGGGGAAGGCAATCATTGGGGAGAGCAACATTAATTTCTTGTTGGTATTCAATGATAATTATCAACCGCCTCCATCCCAAATCAAGCAAATGCTAGAATCATTACGTAAACCTGAAACTGAGCACATTCTTGATCTTATGGTTCTAAACAAGACGACAGTATTAAAAAGCATTCAGGGTGGCGGCGTGCAGTTCTCAGCAATTCATGCTCTCTCTGCGAAATATGGAATCGTCCTTTTAGGAGAAAATGTATTGGAAGATGTTAAAATTAGCAGACAAGCCATCAGGAGATCGGCAATCGCACTCATAAAAAAAGCTTTGAGAGAAGGGAGTGAGGTTATTGAAGCTTTTAATCAACAGGATATTACCGCGGAGGATGCAGCTTATTTTCTTTCTAACCTTACCATTGATATCGCTCTTTCACTTCTTTATCATTATCACGAACAGCCAGAAAACATAGTTTACACGAAACCAGATGCTTATGAAGTTTTTCCACAACTGGTTGGTGAAAAAAATCCAGAATTTTCACCATTTATCGAATTCATTGATGATGCGCATGCCCTCCGAATCGGTGTGATTCGGCACCCCTATGATACGTATATCACGCAAGCTCTCAGTTTCTTTGAAGTCGTGTCTGGAGTGGTGACTTCTTCTTCAAGTTGATATGACGAAAATTTTTGATGAAAATCCCAAAGGAAATGAGAATGTGCCGGGAAAGGGGACTTTTCTCACGATGCCTCATTTACTTGTCATTCTTGTTGATTTTTGAATCCTTTCAATCTTTAATGTTTAGCTAATCTGAGAGTTTAACATATTGACTTCTATTTCTCTCTTTTTTATCTTCAGTTTTTCTGATCAGCCCGATGTTTCT
>JAJRXH010000303.1 GCA_024276395.1 archaeon | reverse complement strand
CGTTGGTCAAGATTGGATTTGAATTCCAGCGCGAGAAAATAATCATTGCTAGGAGAGAACCCACGTGCCATCCACGTGCCTGATCTCGTGACGTGTAATGTTTCTTCTCCATCTTCCACGTGAATGACTTTTAGATCAAAATTTCGAATGTCTCGTGAATTAGTAGCTAGTGAAAACCATTGACCATCACTGGAAAAGAATCCTGGCCGAAAAATTGCTTGATGATCATTGGTGAGTGGTGACACGTATTCTCCAAGATTCTCAGCAAGATAGAGCTGAAATCGTTCATTTCCACCAGCATCTAACGTGTAGATGAAATCATCTTTCCTTGGATGTGGCTTGATTTCTCCCACTCGTTCTAAATGAAAAGTAACTTGCTCTAGCCTGTTTTCTTTTAAGTCAAACATCCAAACTTGTGGAACTCCAGAAACATCACAAATGAAAGTAACGTGTCGGTCATTATGGGTCAATGATGGTTCAATGGCATTACGAAAGAACATGTATCGTTCAGGTGGATATTTTTTTAGTGGCCTGCTTTCTCGTGAATTCATAGTAAAAACCACATCTCACGGCAGAACCTTGATCGATTATATTGATTTTGAATACGGCAGTTTTTGATCGCTAATCACGAGAACATTCTTGATTTACGGTTGGGATCATTAGTTTCACGTCTTTTTCTTTTCATCTTAATGGATCGTTAGTTAGTCTTTTCCTTTTCCACCTCTTCAGACATGGCATTGTCATCATAACAAGGGAAGCTATCTTTAACCGCATCATCATTCATAAAGTATTTACCCCGCTTTGTTAGGTTAACATTAAGATGTATCGAGATTACACGTTCTCGAGACGTTTCACGTGCCTCATATCGGGGGCGTAACTTGGTCTTGAAAGTGGCATGCCGCCGAGATGTCGTCACGCCTTCCCTATAAATCTCTCCTCACGGCATGATGGTGCTCTCGCCGTGGAGACGTGAGGAGAATGCCTCCAAATCCTGCTCGGCAGGAGGCTAATGAAGCCTTCCCAGCTCACGATCCTTCCCGAATGGAAACCTCTCCGGAAGATTACACTTTCATGTAATCTTGTTACATCCTATCGTTAGCTTTGTTAGGTGGGTACTAATATTAAGCTGCCATGGATTGTTGCCAATTTATTTGTAGTAGTCAATTTCCTAAGGAGAATGTTACAACTGAAGATGTGTGAAGTGGAAAATGAGAAATGATGACTTGAAGGACAATTTCACGAGCAAAGAGGATACCTGGGACGAAAAAGATGAGTATGATGACCTTGAATGGTCGATTTTGTTGGTTTTCTTGACACGATAGAACTGAAGACAATTGAAAAATGGCTATAACGACCTCAAGAGATGAGAGTTATTCAGTTCTCTCCGCCATTTAAAAGAAGTTTTTAAAAGCTTATTCGTTCCTTTAAACACTCCAAGGAGAAGTGAATAATTCCCCAAGAGATGATTGAAAAGATTCGAAATTTAGATAATCCCATCCATGTCATTTTCGTGTTAGATCAGCTTGGGGTATCCGTGGAGTTACTAAACATCATTGATGATGGAGAAATAAAATTAGAGGTAGAATTAGTGAAAGATGCGGCTAATCGAGAAAAATTGGAGGCATTTCTTGCATCCTTACGTGAAAATGAAAAGCAAGCAGTGAATGGCTTATCAGAATAGATTAGAAGAAATCCATGAAGAATTCACGAGTGAAGCCTTTAATCTAAGTGCAATGTGCCCGCAGGATCTCTTGAAAATGAAGAAAGAGCAATTAGCATTTGTTGAGGGACTTCTTTCATTCTATAGTCCGATAGTTGCAAATGAAGAAAAGAGACACCGACAACATCCAAGAATTATTTCGAAAAATTGGAGATGACATGACAATTCCCAGTCACGTTAGAGAATTTTGTCTTGAAGCGTTGGTACTAAACCTTTATTGATCAAGAAATCCGACTTATTCTGGTGAAATGCCTGTGATGAATCGACTTTCTTCATTCGTCATTGATTCTATTTTTTCTTTCTCATTCCTTTTCTCGCGAACCAATGCTAAAGCATCTCTTGAGATGATCGATGAGATCTAGTAGATCATTTCTTTTCTCAAGGAGAAAGTCTGTCATTAACGCTGAGTTACGGGTTTCAAGAATTTGTTCATAACAACATAGTCGTCTAATGATGAATGATCGTCCCATTGTATGATTCCATAAATCTCGTTCATGTAGTCGTGCCGCATGGTATAATACCTTGACATCATCATTGTCTTCAATTTTCCACGTGAGCTGTCCATTTATAGTGATGCTTTTTACCAGTCCCAATCGTTCTAAAGCTCGAAGAAAATGAAGAATGGATTTTTCTTCCTTGACTAGATGCCCAAATAACTTGGTGATTGCTTCATATTCCCTTTGCTTGACCTCATATAAGTATTCGATTAAAAACAAGGATAATCCAGCAATTTTTCCAGATTTCACGTTACCACTAGGCTTGAAAGGCGTGACCAAAAACCGAACCACTCGTTGTAATGAATCTTCAATTTGTAGCAAGTTAAGGGCGGTTTCGTGGTAAATAAGTGGCTCATCAGATGCAAAACAGTTATGATGCACGAGCAAAAGCTCCCATCCAAGTTCACTACTAGGATTAAAACGGTAAAACGGTCCAATCTGTAGGATCGTTCGTGCCTTCTTGAGCTTCATAACGAGATACCCAAGAGTTTTCTTTCTCACGTTCACGTGTAATACTTGCTTGACTAATTCCGAATGTAGTTCCGTAAATGAGGAGGCTCTCAAGGCTAATTGCTTTAGAATCAAGCGACGAATGGGAGTGTCATATCCTTCACTCAACAAGCAAGGTTCCGAGCCAGTCACGAGGGAATCTTGTGGTGTTTCGTATCTCGCCCCAGTTAATTGATATTCTAATTGTGCCTCTTCGAGACACCGTTCAAAAGTATATTCTGAGTCCAATGTTGTCCCCGTGATGTTACTATTCAGTGAGTAAAAAAGTGTTTCGACTGCTGGTGCTGTTAACATAAAATGTGCTGTTTCTGTTAAAAGAGAAGTCATTCACAATTTATTTTGTCCATAATTTGAAATCAACAATGTTAGCATCCGGAAGAATTGATTTTGCCGTAATAATCATAGGAGAAAAAAATGATAATAGTGATTTTAGGGAAAACATTTAAGGAGGTAAAGGATTATCAGGATTACAACGTTGGGGATCGTCATGATATGGTGGTAATGGTTTGTATGAGTCGCAGTCAGGTTGAAAACTTCCAGAATCATCATTGTCATTGCCACAAGGGTGTACTATGGTCATATCACATGGGCTATAATAAAATTCGTCATTCCAATGCTTGTTATGAGGATCATCATTAAAGTGAAAGATCGCTTTTTTGAAAGACTCGCTCCATTTTTTGCCTCATTTAGTGACTGACTGACTGACCCATTTTTGTTCACCGAATGACCTTTCCATATTTTGATTTTTAATAATTTTTATCGGAGAATTGCATTGTTTGGATGGACGAATTCGAGTAATCCATTCTCAAGCAGGTGATTTTCATGATTTATTCCAATTTCTCAAGTAAGATATTGTAATTCTTTTAGCGTGCCGCGTTCGATTCGGTTTTGACTGACATATCGATATTTTTACTGTTGTTGCCGTGATCAACAGAGTAATATGAGAAGAGACCCGAAGGAAATCTAACGGTAGAAATAATTAAACAGTCATGAAGATAAGATCTCAACAGTGCCATGAAATCCATCAATTCTTACCTTTTGTCCATCTTTTAGGATTTTAGTGGCATTTCTTATTTGGAGGACAGCTGGAATTCCAACTTCTCGAGCGACAACAGCAGTATGACTTAGAAGACCTCCTTCTTCAATGATGACGCCGCTAGCAAGGCTAAACAATGGTGTCCATCCGGGATTAGTAAACTTGGTCACGAGAATGTCACTCTTCTTGAGTTTATTTCCATCTTCAAGGGAGAGTATTATTTTTACGGAGCTTTCTACAACCCCAGAGCTGCATCCCACGCCTTTTAGGATTCCTTTTGCCTGTTGATATCGTTGCTCACTGGCATCAACGCTCACGGCCCCCGTGATCGTTAGAGGTGGCTGAAAATTTCGAAAACTTTGTCTTTTCTTTCGATGATATTCTATTTCCTTGGTTAACTGAGATGGTGACTGCTTACCCTGGATGACATCTCTTACGGTATGGTAAGTCACGTAAAACAGATCTTCTTCAGCAGAAAGGTATCCTAGTTCGTGCCATCGACGAGCTAATTCTAGCGTGTATCGTCTTAGCTGGAAAAAAACTTTGGATACAGGGAGACGCGTTGCTTCTCTAAGGATGGTATAGGTTTGCACGTTTTGGAGAACCTTGTTAAACGAGTTCACACTAAGCCATCCTAGTAATTTTCCTTTAATACCACGTCTGAGCATTTGTCGGACTCTTTGTTCTTCTTGCATTCGTTCTTTCTGTTGTCGTGCTAATATTTCTTGAGGATCAATGCCATTGTCACCGTTGATGCTGAGATGTTGTTGAATGAGCTTGATTGCTTCCCATGGTTGGTCGTGCCAGCGTGGACATGAGATTTCTTCGTCGTACGCTGCAATGAACGGGTATTGATTGATGAAAGACTTGACGAGACTTGCAGCTTGCTTGGTATCTTCATTTTCTTCAAGTAACGTTAGAACTTTTCGTGGATCATTCTTGGTAATGATTTCTCTAGCTCGTGGATGATTTGCAAGTGCATTGACAAGTTTCCAAAGATCCATAAGCACGTTTGATGTTGAAATGCCTTCAAGCCCCGTGAGTAGTCTACCTTCATCGATCCATTCTTTAAGAGTGAGTTGCTTGTTAATGGTGTTGATTTTTTCCTTGAAATCATCTAAAGCTAAAGCTCCAATGAAACTCACGTGCATGGCAATTTCATCAGTATATAATGTGAAATCTAAGAGATCTAAGAATGATTGATAAAAATCATCGAGATTTAGGGATGAAAGATCAGAGAGTTGCTTGAATTTTTCTAGTTTCTGATCAAAAGTTTTCACGTGTTCCCATGCATGTTGGGCATATTTTCTGTATTGCTTGTTCAAGGCGAACAATACGGGCAATGCTCGCAGGATGTTCCCTAAAGTCCAAGGAGTTGTTTTTCCGTCCCCTTCGTAGTAAATTTCAATTCCAGCATTTTCATCGAACACGCGTTCATTGTATCCGGGTATTCTCGATGCTAATTCTTTAGCCATTCCCACGTTCCAATAACATCGACCGAAATATTCGGTACACCATTCTGGAATGCGTTCTTTTTTCTTGAGAAGCTTGATGTCTAACATCACG
>JAJRXH010000302.1 GCA_024276395.1 archaeon | reverse complement strand
CCATAAAATCCAAGAGATGTTTCATCCGTTCAGCGGCACCATCTTCCGGTGAAGATAACAAGTTTCTCATTTTTTCTTGAATCTGTGGTAATACCTTTCGAGGGTATTCTAACTTTACATCCCAGACACGCTCAAAAAACCTTAAAATATTACTATCAATCGGAAATATTGGTTCATCGTAGCCAAAACATGCCACTGCCTGAGCAATATATTGCCCAACACCTGGTAACTTCATCAATGCTTTTAAATCCCTTGGTACCACGCCATCATACTCTTTCACGAGGATAGTTGCAATATCCTTTAATAATTTTGCTCTTCTCTTGTATAAACCGATTGGAATTAACTGTTGCTCCAATTCTTCCAACGAAGCTTGAGCCAAGTGCCGAGGTGTTGGATATCGTGATATGAAATCTTTAAACATTGCATCAACAAATTCAGCCTTGGTTTTCCACAGCAGTACCTCCAAGACTAGGACTTCATAGGGTGATAATCGATTTATCCGCCAATAAAATCTCCTTTGATTCTCTTGATACCAGTCAGATAAACTTGAAGAGATGATTTTCCACTTGTTCTTATCATCTAACTTTTCTAAATTGTTATTCACTCAGACACACCTGCCATGGAGAGAAAAGAAAAAAAGAGAGAGAAAAAGACAGAATCACGGAAATTGAAGTCTTCTTTGCTTTCTTCTTATAATTAGTGCTCCTGTTGTGACCGATATCAATGAAAGCACGACAATAGGTAATTCTAGTCCAGGTGTTGATTGTGTCTTCGTTTCGGTATCTAAGGAAATGTCAATAGCACGTTCAAGCTCCATTTCATTTAATTCTTTATCTAGGGCACTAATATAGACTATGATCTTGTCAATACCAATTTTGAGATTTGGGACGACAAACTGAAATGTCTTGTTATCAGTAGTAACTGAAATAAAAAGTGCTGATCTATTCAAGTCATCCCATGAATCTGTAATTGAATCATGGGTAACGTACGAGATTTTCACTGAATCTATGAGTAAACCAGAAATATCATCTTCGATGGTAAGGGTTATAGTCACATTGAACAACTTGTTATCTACTATGGGACTAGCAGCATGAGAAAAGGATGTCACTTGAGGTGGAGTCTCGTCATTTGTCTTGATAACTATCGTTAATCCTGGAGAGCCTAGAAGAGTTGCGATTCCATTCACTTGAAATGTCAAGTTATGAGGGACGTTTGGTGCAAGATCACGAAAAGTCGTCTTGGACTCTGGTGCATCAACGCTAGAGCCGTCAAAAGATACGGCTGTTATGTCTAGTGAACCTATCGTTCCCCAATTTACCTTGACACTCATTGTAGATTCAACAAAAAACGTCACAGAAAAACTAGTATTCACTGCCAGACGATTGCTACCGAAATTTAAAATGGTCAATTCTGAACTCTTGACAGTAGGAGCAGGCGTTGCATTAACTGAAACGATGCTCACGTCCGTTGTTGTTATGGACACGTTGTGAGAACCTGCTGACAGAAAAGTAGCTACATCCACAATGACCGTGGTACCACCACTATTAAAAGCTATCGACTGAACATCCTGTCCGTCAATCTTTATCTGATAAAAAGTACCAATGTTCACTTGCGAGCTAACATTCATCTCAATTTCTAGCACGTACCAACCATCCTGGGAAACAGAAAAATCACCTTCAGCAATATTAACGACTTCATTGGAATTCTTAGCATGATCTGACCTTGAAATGCTTGTATCTGATGAAAAACTGGCATTCACTCGTGCATTAGTAACACTAACACCTAAAAAGGCATTCATCAACAAAATAACCAACATTACCTTCATTGCTAGGAGAATCAGGCCTTTTTTCATTAGAACCACCTTAGGTTTTTTGAAATTCTACTCTTTAAGGTCCTCTACCTCAATCAAACGCTCTTAGAAAAGGAGTTTTAAAACCTTTTGCGAAGGTTTTTAAATTGGATCCCGTAAGGATTCTTGAAGAAAGGAAGTGAAATTCTCAAGGTTCATCAGCCATTCATTGCACGTGCTTGAGAAAACCTGACCAATAAAACATTAGGTTTTTAATTAAAAAATATATGACACTTATGTTCAACTTGCAAATAGAAAGGGATAACCATGGCACGTATTGACAATAGTAGATTATTGCAATTAGGGATTATTCCCGTGTTGGACCCCAGCTCTTCAAGAGAGACTGCCTCCTCATCATTATTTGATCCCAGCTCCTTTTTAGCAGAATATGGAGAATTATTAGAAGAGATAGCGGTACTAGCTAAATCTGAGACTGGGAGAGTAACATACAGATCAATGGTCGCGCCTGTAGACCCCAAGCACAACGAATACTTCGAAAATTTTGCCAACATTGCCTCACAACTAGATATTGGAGTGACTGCAGTAGTCCATGCTTTTGGTGACGAGTATTTTGCCCTTCAAGAACCATATCGTGCCTACCAGTCTGGATATCGAAAGAGCATCCATTACGTGTGTCCTCGTTCAGAAAAATACGTCCGTTATCTAGCAACGTTAATTCGAGAAATAACACGTCTTCCAGTATCAGAGATCATGCTTCTCGAGTTCTTTTATCCCCTGAGAACTTTCTGTTTCTGCAGAAGATGTAATAAGGATCTAAAACAAGAATTTAATGTTGAGTTCGATGTGGATTTAGAAGATCTCAAGGATCCATACGAGTCTGAACGTTACGAAAATTTCAGAGCTCAGGCCATCATGTATGCTCTTAATGAAGTCGTAAACGTCAGTGAACTATCTTCCCTCCCAAACATTACACTAGGATTAGTAATTCCTCTAGATCCACTCACTAACTGGAGTGATGGCCTCATGTATCACTTTGGGCTGAATCTGCGATCACTTAGCACTGTAGATTGGCCATTACGCGTGATCCTTCATCCTTTTCCCTTCCAAAAAATATTACCTAATCATAATCATCCACTTTGGAACGAATGCCATGATAACATCATCGCAATAAAAAATATTCTCGGATCACGAATTCCAACTGACGTGTTCTTTTGGAACCTTCGAGTACAAGATATGACAAATTTTAGTGAAATTCTTTTAAAAATAAAAAACACGTCTGAGCTTGAAATTGAAAAAGTATATGGAAACGTGGACGAGCCATCATCTTTCAAGGACAAGAGAAAAATTTACAAGCAGGTGAGTGAAGAACCTTGAGCGAACACGCAACTGCAAGAACCTTAGCAGTAACAGAAGTGATGTCACGAAAGATCATCCGAATCCCCCATAATAGACCCATCACTTCTGTCGCCAAGTTAATGGTTCAGTATGAAGTGGGATCTGTCATCGTAACGAATGAAGAAGGAGAGCCCCATGGAATCATCACGCGAGGTGACATCATCAAGCGAGTTGTTGCTGAATACAAGGATCCTGGCCTTACACAAGCACGTGAAGTGTGTTCAAGCCCTATCATAACATGTCGAACCATTGATGATCTGGAAGAAGCCATCTACAAGATGACCACAAACAACATTGAACGATTACTGGTCATTGATCACAAGAAAAAAGAACCAGTGGGTATCATCACGATGAATGACATTTTTTACGTGGCACCAAGTCTCCTTAGAACACGTTTCCAAGATCGCAGCAAGCTTGAAATCATCGAAACCGACGAGACACAAGTATTCCAAGGATATTGCGATGACTGCGAAAATTATTCAACAGCCCTCAAGGAATTTCAAGGCTATCTGCTCTGTGAAGACTGTCGAGCTGGATATGCAGATTCCATCAGAGGATTATATCTTGATCGACAAATTTTAGAGGAAATAAAGAGCTTGGAAAGAGAAGAGGAGGAATGAAAACCTCCTTCAAATGAATTTCTAACCACTTATTTAATTTAATGATTACATGAATGCCTTTTAAGAGCTACGACTTGAATTAGATTCCTTGTTCGTTATTACTATCTTTCCTTTCATCAAAATCTAAAAATTAAAAATTTTCATTTAAGCAAGGCTTGGTGTTGTTGATGAAAAGAATCCCAAGAATTTTCCGAATTTGCCGTCAGCGAAAAGCTGTTTCACCTGTAATTAGTACTGTGATCATTTTTGCTCTAATCATCATAGGTGTGGCTGTTCTCGTGGGGCAAGCACTACCATTTCTTCAAAGGCTTCAGACAGAATCTTCCATATCAGCAATGAAATCTTCCTTTCTGCGGATGGACCAAGCAATCATCGAAATGATGAGTGACGCATCGCTATTAGGCTCTGGAAGTACCCCACCTAGTCGCACCATTTACATAACCAAGCCTCAGGGCGTTCTTAAAACCGATACTAATGTCAAGAATGTTGAAATCTCCTTTGGAATTACCGAAAAAAAGGGAACTTCGACCATCGAATATTCATTCCTAAAAAATACCACGACTAATGATAACATAGGTTATTTTGACTACCAATTAGTTACTGGGCAGCCATTACTACCAAAAGGAGCACGGCAGTACATGATTGGTGCCGAACCATACAGAGATCGCTCGTCAGTCGTGATAACACCTGCACCCGATCCAACAGAAGATCAAACACTCGCAAACTTGATCCTAAGTGTTGACGAAAATGGAATTCATCACCTCACGTTCAGCTATCGCCTTCGCATCGTTATTGAGGTTCAGACGGTCCCCCGTCCCATCATAACCATTAACATTTATGCGATATCATTGAGTTCCACGATCGCTGAGATCAGTCAACCGAATAAAGAAGTCACGCTCACGATGAGTATCACGCAGGTAAATCAAACCGTTATT
>JAJRXH010000301.1 GCA_024276395.1 archaeon | reverse complement strand
TCAAGTTATTTAGTTATGCAAAAATGTTTTTGCCTCGATACCAAGTTGATGTGTTCAAGTTAGGAGCGAAAATTGTCATTGGGAGATTTAATGCAGAGAACACTGAGATCATTAGTAAGATGCTCTTGAAAAAGGGATTTGGAAAGATTTGGATTTTAGCTCCGTTAGGTTCTCGTGAAATCATTGCGTTATTCGTGATCCCTCCATCTAAGAATAAATCGTCATTTATTGGAGAAGATGACAGTTCTGATGAAATTGCGCTAGTCAAGGACTGGAATTCGTTTCAAGGCATTCAATTTGATATAGTCGAAGAGATCCATTATTGGGTCGATTTAGAAAGTTTAATTTATCCAAACATGGATCAAGAATTAGATTCAGAAAATTCTCGGAAAAAATATGTGTATTTTCCAGCATCTTCAATGACAACGACTTATGAATGGATGATGAGAGATTCCAGATCGGAAGATACCAATCGATACCAAGAGGTCTTTCAGTCAAAGAACATATCGAATTTATTGATTAGATTGCAATCTCACGTTCCTATTGAAGATGCAGATGATAGCACCATTGGTAACTTCCATTGGAATGAGTTATTGCATCCGGTTGTAGATGTTAACCTTGTAGAGCCACGTATGAACGTGTTTCTGGAGTTTTCCGATGTCTCTCAGAAGAAATTAACAGATTTGTTGAAAATGAAGTCTTTTAGATCTATTTTTCCAAGCGGATATGCCATCAAAACACGGAAGGGAAGATGGTCATGTTTTACCTCGTTGTATCAACGTCATTTTCTTCGCGCACGAAAATTCATCGGCGAAATGCGGTTAGAAAAAGTATTTTTTAAGGTTTTCAGGAGAAATTTATTAACTGACCATTTCTTTTGAAAGTGAGGGCAATTTGTCTGGCTATTCTTTGGATTGAATGAATTGTTCCAGTATTTTTCTTTCTTTATTGGTGATGTCGTACAGCGAATAATACCAATCGTTTAGTGTCTCTTCAATGTCGCCGATGATATCTTGTTCTTTTTCTTTTTCACGGATTAGTTTTTCGATGAGATTGAGGAAGGAACTAGATTTAATGTTGTGAGGCATTATTAGGGGAGTTTTTTCCATGAACTGCGTGAAGAAACGGTATCCCTTCTTTCCAATTTTTGATGCGACGGTTTTATAATAGAATTCAAAGACATTACTATTAAGAAATCCCAGAAGATATAAGAGTTTTCTAGGGTCAGGATGCGTGATGAAATATACCGTGTTATTGAATACAAGTCCTGAATCATCGAACACGACGATCGGCCGTTCTGCAATATCTGGGTAAAGTATCTTGGGTTTTATGAACAGTTCAATCTTCTTGGGATCTTGTAATACCCACCAGTGGCAAAGATCTGCCATTTCATCTTCGTGTTGTTCAATCAATTTCGTTAAGGTGTTATTGACAAGTAGTTCTGGTGCTTTTCTGGAGAGAATTTTTTGGAGTTCGCTCTTCACGTGTGACATATTCAGTAGTTTCCGACGAAATTTGAGGAAATGCTCTCTGATTCGCGGATATGTATTTATATCTGGAATGGTAGTCTTCGTGGAGTAAATGAGATATTCGCCGTTATGTTTTACTTGCCATCGCTGATTGATGTCTTTTCCTCTAATTAGAGGCTTAAACAAGTGCTTAGTATTGTCATCCATTAGTCGGAGGTAAGTTTCTTCATTGATGATAAAGGCCTCATTTAGACC
>JAJRXH010000300.1 GCA_024276395.1 archaeon | reverse complement strand
TTCTTTCATTCGTCTCCGGAATTCTAACGTGTTTAGCCTAACTACTAGACTTCCCGGTTTAGCATTGATTCGTAATTTTTTATCCTTCAGGATGATTTTCTCTAGCGTGTTCAGATTTACCGCGGGCACGTTATGTCTCATGTAGAGGACATCATCCAACATTGGCTGCTTGCTGCTGTACTCGGAAACTAGCAAGGGATTTGCATGAAGAATCCAAGATAACCATAGCAGTTCCTTACCATGGCTTTTACGGAATCCATCTAAATCTAAAATGGTTTTGATGATTGCATATTTATTTCGATGACGTGTTACTTGACTATAATGGCTGGGGCGTGAAAGTCGTTTCCTGGCAATGAAATCGAACGTAGCTGCTCGGACAGTTTCTAGATAAATATCATATTGTGCTTCTTTGAAGATTCTTATGGCCTCATTGAGTATTTCTTCACGGGTTATGATTCCGTGAGCACTTCCTCCCTTATGGACTGACAAGATCATCACGCCCCTTCATGAGGAATTTTTTCAAAAGTTGACAACTTTGAAGAGGCATCTTTGCCTCGTGGTTTCTCTTCTCGACAAGCATCTTCTTTCCAACATTCCATTTCCTAAAAAGAGTAATAAAAGACTTACGATGCTTACTATTGAGAGAGATATGGAATTTTGGAGGCAACGTTGGTGGTTAGAGCCTTCATTGCCGTGGACATAGATAAAATAGCCTTACCGAATGGTTTTTGGATGTATTTGAAACCTCTGGAGCAACAAGGTATCCGCATCATTCCTCCAGAGAATTATCATGTTACCTTGTACTTTTTAGGTGAGATTGATCAGGGTATGGTAGATACTCTGAGAGCTGAACTTGGACGGATCATTCATTCGTCATTTACGTTGCAATTGGGAAGGTTTGAGACCTTTCCTCGCCTCACGAAACGATCGAATCGTTACGTGCTTCACCTGAATGTAGTTCGTGGTAAGGAAGCGCTCATTGCACTTCATGGAAAAGTACTGGAAGTGTTAACCGATATAGGATTTCCCAAGGAACGTCGACCTTTCATTCCTCACCTCACATTGGCCCGAATCAAGTATCCAAAGCCTTCAATAATTGAAACATTAAAAGATCTTATGAAGATCGATGAAACAGAGATATCATTCCCAGAAATAACTATTACTTCCTTTCAACTGAAAAGGAGTAATCTTACGCCTCGTGGTGCCATCTACGAAAATTTAGCCGTTTTTCCACTACAAGCATAACACCAATGTTTTTATAGTTAGATGGTGCAATTTCACCTAAGAAGGAGTTAAATGAGGGTTGGGCGTTGGTGAAGGACATTATTAGGGAGACGCTCATGTCGTCTACTGTATTTAAAGATCAAAACACCCTACACTCAGATTATGTGCCTGATGACTTACCACATCGGGAGAATGAATTAAAAGAATTAGCTGCCAGTCTCCGTCCTCTATTTCAACCTAGTTCTAATAGTGATGTCGCTTTCTCTTCTCACATTGCCATCATAGGTCCAGCTGGTGTAGGAAAGACCGTGACCGTGAAATATTTGCTTAAAGAACTTGAAAAAATGACGAAACAGTCATCCATTAACGTTTTGGTGGATTATAGAAATTGTTGGGCGATTAGGTCAAAGAGTGAAATTATTAGGGTCATTGCAAGAGAAAAATTTAATTTACAATCTCGTGGATTCTCAGATACAGAGATCATCGAGAATATCATTTCAAGATTACGATCCACGAGAACAACCTTGCTTTTGGCGTTAGATGAGGTGTGGGCTTTAAAAGGAGATGAAATTGCATCAATTCTGAATCTTCCTACTGAATACGGGGGTAGTCATCGCATTTCCTACATCTTAATTAGTCGACCACAGCAATTTCGGCGCATTGAACCCGTGTTATCACATCGAATTGGTCATGTTATCGAGATGAAGCCTTACAGCCTTTCTGAATGTCGTGACATTCTAAAATATAGAGTATCTCTTGCCTTTAAATCTGGAGCCGTGCCAGATGACCTCATTGAAATGGTAGCTGAAACTTGTGCCAAAAGTAAAAACATTAGAGATGGTCTTGAAATCTTATATCGTGCGGGTTTAAGAGCAGATAAGGAAAATAAAGATCAATTGACACCAGAATACGTTCGATGGGCTAGTGAAAACGTGTACGATAGCATGCGCTATGACACGCTGGGCCAGTTGACATTGCACGAGCTTCTTGCTGCTTTGGCGATTGCCAAGCGTTTAGCTAGCCGGCAGCTCGTGTCCGTAAAACTTCCAGATATTTATCGCCAATATAAGATTTTATGCGAGGAATATAAAATCGAGCCGCGAAAGGAGGCCTCATTCCGTAATTATCTTAACAAGTTAGTGGAAATGGAATTGGTAGACAAAGTCATCACTGGTCACCGTAATAAACGAGGGGTATATGCGAAATACAGCTTGAATCAAGTGTCTGCCAACACACTTATGGAACGGCTGCAAGATTTACTTGAAGAGAAGCTGAGCAAGACCCATTCATAATCACAATTCTTTTTTAGTTTATTAGGAAAAGGTTACCATGAAAGTAATTAGGGTGTTTCCATGGAGTGATAGCACAGATGTCACAAAGGAGAAGAAGATTAGGCAAGACGATTGATAAATGGGCTCAAAAAGTCACGTATGATATCATCAGCCCTCCAGATATGTTTGGGGTCAGTCAGAAGTTCATTGCACATACCGTTTCAGATGATCCTCAAAAAGTGTTAAATCGGACCATTGAGGTTCCCTTGTATGAATTGACAGATGATTACAGGTATGGGCACATTAAAGTGATTTTCCAGATTGCTGACATCAAAGGAACCACTGCTGAAACCAGGTACAAGGGACACGTCTATAGAAACGATTACATTCGCCAACTAGTCACACGTAGACGTACGAGAATCGATACGATCGAGACTCTGCAGTTTGAATCTGGAGATCGCATCCGCGTGACCGTGACCTCTTTTACTAGGAAACGATGTCGATCTTCACAAAAACATGCAATCATTAAAATTACTTCCGAATATCTGAGAGAAAAGGCAAAAGAGATGACCTTAAAAGAGTTTGCAGAGGCAGCTGTTTTTGGAAGACTAAGCAGTGAAATTATGGATCGTTGTAAGGTAGTTTTGCCTTTATCTCAAGTTGAAGTGCAAAAAATAAAGTTTTTGACACGCTAAAGTGATGGGTGCTTGCTTTCATTCATCTTCCACTTTCTCGTCACTTTAGTAATCCTTTCCATTTCATTTACTTTATACGGAACCTTTGTTCGTGCTTGCATTATGGGAATGGTCTCTCCATAATGCGGTATTATTGCTTCCTTTCATCAGTTTCCCTTCATTCGTTTCATTAGTCAGACAAGTTGAATGAGTAGTTATTCGTCGATGGATGGCATCATCATCGGCTTTGAACCCTTGATGTGCTCCTCGATCGATTAAATTTCATCAAACAATCGAGGTTTGCTTTCATGGTAGCCTTGAACGTGGATACCATTTTGTCATCTATATTCTTCATTTTGCCTGCTTACATTGCGAATGGTGCACCAACAATTTTTGGACGTGGTGGTAGTCCCATTGATGGGGGACGCGTGTTCAAGTATGACAATAGGCGAATATTGGGCGATGGCAAGACTTGGAGAGGATTATATTCTGGTTTTATCTGTGGTGTTTTGGCGGGACTGCTAGAAGCCTTGTTTACACCACAAATTACCGCGTTTTTTCAAGTGTTTGGCATTACTTTATACCTTGATGGTCCAGTTGCCTTTGTTCGTTCTATCGTTCTTTCAACTGGAGCACTATTAGGAGACTTGATTGGAAGTTTCGTCAAGCGTCGAATCGGAATGAAAAGAGGACAATCTGCTGTCGGTATGGATCAGCTTGGGTTTGTTATTACGGGTTTTGTTTTAGTCTGGATTTTTTATCCCTGGGTTACTACCATTCCATTTGATTTGTTCTTATTATATATCGTATTCTTGATTCCAGTTACTTTCTTCGTGCATGTTGGTTCAAACATTGTAGCATACTTACTTGGTCTCAAGGATGTTCCATGGTGAGTAACTTGAAATTTCCCATAATCTTGTTAAATTTTAAAGTATATAAAGAGACATCTGGTCAAAATGGCCTGGAAAAGGCAAAAATTGCCGAGAAGATAGCCAAAGAGATAGGAGTTACGGTAGCCGTGGCTCCACATTTAACTGATTTGGCCCTTATTGCTAGAGAGGTCGAGATACCAGTATATGCTCAAACTGCTTCGTTTAATGATCCTGGCAGTTTTACAGGTTCCATCCCCTTGACATCAATAAAGGAAGCCCATTCTTTTGGAGTGATTCTCAACCATTCCGAAAAACCT
>JAJRXH010000299.1 GCA_024276395.1 archaeon | reverse complement strand
CATCACGTCGGTGATGCGTGGCTTTCAAGCATCGGCATCGCGTCATCCGTGATGCTGCTGTCGTTCCGTGCGTTGCGAGGATAAAAAACGAGTCCTCGTAGGATTACCCCTGGTCACGGGTGTTTTCTCTCTTTTTTGCTGCAAGCTTCTTGGCAATGTTTTCATGAGTATCTTCTTCTTACTTCCATACATTCATTTGGACTTTCCGAATGGTGATCGGGAAAGGCACATGCTTCCCCATTCATTCATGCGCTAAATCCATTTCTCAATAAATCTCAATTCATTACTGAAAAATCGGCCCATTCATTCTAATGACCAATCACGTGACGAATTCCTCGGATGGAGCGCATCGCGTCGTGATCTAGGTATTTATTTTAATCTCCTTTATTAAAAAAACGAGTGTTTCAGAAAAGCCTAATGATTTCGTAAGTAATACTAATTAGTGAATCAGAGAAATCAAGATCGAACCATTTGGTTAAAAAGAATTATAGATTTGTAGAAAGATGAGACATCTTGAATTGCATCATCATTGCTGATTCCTGGGTACTTGCTGATAATCTAGAAATTTTAGCATGTTGCATTCTTTTTCAGTTCGGATCGAAACCGATTGGAAATTCGTGGTTTATTTAGGTGTCGTCACACCAACAGATCTGAGACATCTCGTCATTGATCAGTTGAATCAAAAATACATCAGTCAAATCATTCAAACAAATTGCATCTAAAAGAAGAATATTATTATTACAATCTGATAACTAAACTATTACAATCTGATAACTAAACTATTACAAGAAATAGAATTGATGAGACACGATCTTTTCCTTTTCTTTCCTTCAAAGGATCTTTTTTGGTACAATCGGGAATAATGTCAAAGGAAGATGATCTTTGATGAGGTTCATCCTTTGTCGTGACACGAGGAACAAATTGACATATCGAATGGTTCTTGGATCGACATCACGCCTGCTTAGTTCTTTCAAGATGCTTAATAGGCTGAATTCGACAGCTGCCCGTGTGAGGTGATTTTTGCGGCAGAAATTGTTGAGAACTTCACTAAGATAATGATTTGATTGAATGGTATCGGCAATGGTCTGATAAATGGTATTTTCATCCCATTTTGAAAGGCAGTTCGTTAAAACTTCTGATGTGGATCGTTCATCGAGGTATAATTGTTCAAGAATGCTTGTTAAAAGTGAATGATATTTTTTAAAGCGATCAAGATACCACGAATCAAGTTCATGAATATCTTGTAGCCTCTTTTCCATTACTAGGGCCAGTCGTGGCGATTCAAACAGGCATTGTTCATACAGAGACTGTATTAGAGTGATGATGTATTGAAGTTCATGTTCACGTGCCAAATCACCCTCTAATTGCCGAAGAACTTGTGATAACATCCCAAAAATAGCACCAATGGTATAACGCGAGAGTAGAAGAAAGAATTGTTCCCTTCCGTTCACGATTTGTCGAAAAAGTGTTTCCATATACTCCATCATCGTCAAGATCTCTGGTTCTAAGGGAGTGTTCATCTGTACGTGCTTTTCTAGTAGTGTCGTGAGCACTGGTGGAATGAAAATTCCGATAAATTCCTTGAAATCATCATCTCCAGATTTTTTACTGATTACATCTTCAAGAAGAGAGAGCTCTCTTGAGTTAACGATGCGTGCAGCCTCGTCCCGCGCTAATTGTAGTTCATCGTAAATGGTAAATGACCGATTCATCACGTGGAATTTCTCCAATGTTGGTTGTTCTGCATAGATGTTAGTCATCAAACTATAAAAAACCTACGTTCGAGAGTTATTCAGAAATCCCTTGTGCCCGATGAGGCCCTCGTTCACCAAGGGTGACCGATAAAAAAGAGATACGTCTCTATAAGACACGGAGGGAATTCGAGTGAAACATACAAAAATTCACTTGAACCTCGTGGAAACGTCCTCATTACTGCAGCTGTTTCCCAACCTTTTAAATGTTTCGATCGAATTCGCCATCTCGTGGCCCTGATACGGGAATGAATCCGATAAAATCATAGCAACCGATAAAAACATTGTCAAGGAGAGTTATTCAGTTCTCCCCGTCATTTAAAAGAGTTTTTTAAAGACCTGCTCATTCCTTTAAATACTCCAAGGAGAAGTGAATAACTCTCTCCTTTCCTATCGTTGGATAAGAACCTGTGCAGTTCTCAATCATTGCTGGAGACGTGATTGATAGAAGAGGAGACCTTAAAAATGTTTAAATGAAACAGTCGCATGTGACGTTGGTGGCGAGAGACCATGGCAAACGTGCGGCTTGAAATCATATTGTTGGGCGATGGAATGTCCGGAAAAACCAGCATTCTCATAAAAATAGCTGAAATTGTCTTGGAACAAGCAATGGAAGAATATCAAGCCATGTTAGTAAGGCGAGAGATCCCCAGTCATGAAGAATGGCTTTTCCGCGTGAAACCAACCTTAGATGAACGAGAGTTAGAGAAAATCATCGAACGCAGGCCCCTTCTCAAGCACGTGCCACAAGCACAATATTTAGCGTGGCTAGAACTTGCAGAACCTCAAATAATCGGATTTGAGGATTGGTTGAAGCGCGAAGGTATTCTCTTAGAGGATATACTCACGAAAGATACCAGTCTAGCCACCTTGGGACTAGAAACCTTCGAGATGCGGTTTCCGTTAGGAAGACATTATTTATTCGTGAGTGGTTATGATCTTGGCGGGCAGAATGTTTATGATCATCTTCGAAACGTGCTTGCCGGTCTTGCCAAGCCAGAAAGTTACTTGCTCATCGTGTTTGACTCCTCCCGGTACATTTCCTGTGAAAATAGCGTGAGGCAATTAGAAGATAGCATCAAGAAATTTGAACAACGTGGAAAAGCGACTCCTACTATCGTTAGCATCATGAACAAAATTGATCTTCACCGATATCTTGATAATGCCAAGCGTCAGGAAAGCATTTCCCACTGGGTTTTTGAGGCCCTCGTCAAGGCACGAGAAGAAGGATACCAATATCAATTTCCCCACGTGATAAAGAAGGATGAGGTCATTGAGCTTTCCATTGAACCGACCACGAAACTTGGATTTGAGCACTTAGAAGCCATCATTTACGATACCCTACGTAGAAACATTCATGATTTTGGAAAACCACCGCTCACGGAATTGAATGCTCGAAGTGTAGCGCGAGAATTGGCAGCACGACTCTTGTTATTACAACAGCCTGAAGAAAACTTTGAACAATTTTATGAAGAATTGAAGAAAGTCATCTTTGAGGAACGCCCTCTCGCGGTACAATTCATGGGAGGATTCAAGTTAAAGGCCCTTCGTGGAGAAATTCCCCAAGATGAATTACTTTCTCATGTGCGGAAAAAATTTGAACGATTCGTGTTTGATCTTGAACGTGTGACGAAAGATGACGTTCACATGGCCATAAAAAAATCCATTCGCACTGAACAATTAGAACGTGATCTTCGGCTGTTTTCCAAGAGAGTGTTCAAGACCAATGCACTTGGTGGCGAAGGTATTGTCGATTTGTTCGTCTACCTGGCCTATCAAGAAACCACGAAAGCTGAGCAAAAAAGCATCGAACGTGCAGACGTCAGAGGGAAAGGGTCCCTAAAAAGACTTTAATTGTCGCTGAAATGGTCATCCTTGATGGATCTCTTGAAGGAAATTTTCTAATAGTTGTGAATATCGCACAGGATCGGTCAGGTACGGAAAATGTCCCGCCTTTGGTGGAAATATCTCGACTTGAGCGCGTGGATAAGTAGATTTCAATTCATCTTGAGCATCTCTGGGAATCAAGGGATCATTTTCTGTCAAGATTAAAAGCACGGGAATGGTTCCTTGGACTTGTGGTACAGATCTGACTTGCTGCAATACAATTTTTAGCCGTGCCTTGATTTTCTCAGATGATAGCGTTGGAAAGAATTTCTTCATGTACTCCGTAAACCCGTGATGCTCGCTATATGATTCTAGATCTTTTTGTATTCCTTTAGCCATGATTCGTTTTAAAACACTTGCTGGTAAAAAGGGAAGTAATCGTGCTGCCATTCGGTTCTGAGTACGCAAGATGGTGTTATCATGAAAAGTGTTTCCCAATATCAATCCCTTGATGCATTGTGGATGCTTTTGGGCCATCCATTGAGCAACATAACCTCCAAAGGATGTTCCACCTAGCACGTAGGTGTCCACATCAAGGCTCTTCAATAACTGTTGGAAGAGAGCGACAAGTTCATTAATGTTGGAGCACGCTGGAGCATCTAGAGAGATGATTCGCTGTTTTTCTCCTAGACTCATAATTTGCGGCCAAAATATTTCTGGAGTACCTACGGTCCCATGTAAGAGAACTAAAACGACTTCTGAGTCTACTTTTGTATCAATGTATTCTACAAGCCATGTTCTCACATTCTTTCTTTCTCTTGGATACATTTCAAGGAAATTATCAAATTTCCAAGTCCGTTCAGTCATATAATAACACCTCATGCGATTATTTGCTTTTTTTCTTCAATACATAATGATGTTTCATAGATGGCGATGTATTCTCTCAAGATTTGTCTTTGGAATTGATCAGTAGATTTTTCCATTTCTTCAATTAGTCTTGCCGAGATAGGAAAGATTGGACAAATCCTTGAGGAATCTCAAGAGTCCAGTAATTTTTCACGTGATCAACTCACTGTTCGTGGATCTTGCACTAGAATTTAAATCATTTATGAAGTCATCGCATTTTTAATTCTAAAAACCTTTTAAAATTGACAAATTTACTGTCAGCATAGAAACCAAGAGTGAAAATCCATGTGCGCTAATTTTGTGTTCAAGTTATGCATTGTTGGAGATGGTGAAGTAGGTAAAACAAGTTTGAGAAGAAGATTTTTAGGCGAAGAATTCAAGAAAAAACACTTGGCTACTTTAGGAGCTGACTTTGCAGTAAAGGACATGCAAGTGTCTTGTCCTAATGGGGTCACGCATAACATTAAGTTTCAAATTTGGGATCTAGCTGGACAACAGAGGTTTGATATGGTCAGAGGACAGTATTATCTTGGGGCAAACGGGATCATTGCTGTATTTGATGTTACAAGACCTAAAACAATGGATAATTTGCTTTTATGGTTCAATGAGATCAAGCGCTGCGTCAACATGGATCTCATTTATATCATCGTGGGGAATAAAATTGACCTAAGAAGGTCGAAAACTAGAAAAATCGTTACCACGCTAGAAGGAAAAGAATTCGTGAAACTAAATGCCAAGAAAGTTACCTCCAAGCCCGTGTTTTACGTGGAAACATCTGCTAAGACTGGAGAGAACGTGGAAGAAGCTTTTGAAATGATGACGCTAGAGTTACTCCGGGAAAGAGGAGAATGTTACGATATAAATTGAATGAATGTTTTACAGAGCATCTCCGCGTATTTTCATCGTTCAAGTGGTTAAAAACAAGAATGTTTTATTGAGTCACATCCTAGAAATCAAGTACGTGATGATCATTTATCGAAACAGGATAGATTAATGAAGATCTAATCATCCCGATCTAATCATCCAGATGTGGTAAGTGTTCTTCCTTTTTTAACAAAAATTAAGCAATAGGGTATTCTTTCCATGGGACACTGGTGTAATATTCACCGTAGAGAGTTGTTTTCTTTTTAAATCAATTAATTTTGGTGAATGAACAATTCTTGAACTTTCATTTTTTGATGATTGACATTTATCGGGGCAATAAACTCTTGAAGTCCTTGATAACCGATCAAATAGGTTTGGTGAGTTTTCAGAACCAATCATCGAAAGAATAGGCAATTTCGATGCTTTTTTCAATGAAAAAATAAGAACTCAATACCTAAAAAGACTTATAAATCTCCAGAATGGTAAGATCATGGAATTACTTTCGCCAAGTGAGCAACACCATCTTGAGGTGAAATTATCATGCAAAAAACAAGACTTCGACTGTTGATGATAGGTTTGTCCCTGGGCTTACTTCTGTTCATCATTTCGTCATCCATGGTGGTCACGAGGAGCTTTTCAATCACTAATGATCATGAACTTGCAGCCGATTTTCTACTACAGAGTCCATTGTCAAGTAACTTACACTCAAAATTAAAGGGCTTATCAGTGCAATTGAATTTACCCTTGACAGAATCCCCCCCTATTTCCATCGTAGGTGATGCACAACTTGCTGCAGTGGCTAGCAGTGGAAGTGGAACCGAATCGGATCCTTACGTGATCGAAAATTTGAATATCACTGGAAGTGGAACCGAAACCCTTCTTTTCGTAGCAAATACGACGAAATCTTTCATCATTCGTAATGTTTTGCTAGTAAAAGGTCAAATCGGAATCTGGTTTGACAACATCACGCGGGGCCACGTTATTAATGGTACGATTGCTTATAATCAAGAAACGGGAATGAAGATAGAATCGAGTATCAATGTAAGCATTCTTGATACCTTGATCGCTTTCAACACCCTGGATGGAATTTTATTGGACAAATCTAATGGTGGCTTGATAGAAAACACCACTTTATTCCAAAACGCCAATAATGGTCTATTCCTTAATGACACTTTTTCTTATTATATCAGGGGTAACAACTTTCATGAAAATTCTGGCAATCAGGCACTTATCAACTTCTCCACTGGAGTTGATAACAACACCTTTCAAGGAAACTTTTGGAGTGATTTGACATCTCCTGACACGAACAATGATGGTATCGTAGACGTGCCATTCGTGATTCCAGACACTAACAACACGGATTCTTCACCATTCGTGCAATTTATTCACCATGAAAACCTTGATGATGATGTCGACGGTGATGGGCTATCCACGTTTCATGAACTCTTCATTGGTACCAGTTTCATTGACGTGGATTCTAATAATGATGGTGTTACTGATGATCAAGAAGATCCTGATCAAGATGGTCTCACGAATATAGAAGAGATTAATAGTGGGACTAATCCAATTAATGCTGACACAGATGGCGATGGCCTGAATGATGGAGACGAACTCTTCACTTACATGACAGATCCCTTGGATCAAGATAGTGATGACGACGGACTCACAGATAGTGAAGAGGTAAGCACTTATGGCACTGATCCAATTAATGAAGATACCGACAATGATGGCTTAAGCGATGGGAATGAGACATTGACTCACCACACGGATCCCTTGAATCCAGACACTGACGGTGATTCTCTTTCAGATGGCGATGAAGTCATGCTTTATGGCACTGATCCCGCTGTTGATGATACGGATGGTGATGGCCTCACGGATGGTGATGAGGTAAATACTTACTTCACGGATCCACTTCTTAATGATACGGATAACGATAGTCTTCTTGATGGTAGCGAACTTGATACTTACTTCACGGATCCGCT
>JAJRXH010000298.1 GCA_024276395.1 archaeon | reverse complement strand
TAAGAAGAAACTCCCATGTTTCCCCACAACTATTGGAAACCTCATCGGTTTACATACACTATATTCATGCAAGAACCAATTACGAGAACTACCAGATTCCATCGGAAACCTCGGCAACTTAAGAGTCTTATACCTGAAAAAGAACCAATTACGAGAACTACCAGATTCCATCGGAAACCTCGGCAACCTGCGCGTGCTACACCTCGAAGAAAATGCCTTGCACGAATTACCAGATTCCATCGGAAACCTCGGCAACTTAAGAGTCTTATACGCGGGAAATAATGAAATACGAGCAATTCCACACACCATCGGAGATCTTACTAATCTTAAAAAGCTAGATCTTACTAAAAATGCTCTTGAAACATTACCAGAGTCAATTGGAAATCTCGTCAGACTTAAAGAATTCTACTTGTGGCACAATTCATTAGAACAGTTGCCTGAATCCATCGGTAATCTTACTAACCTTCAAGAACTATATCTCAGTAACAACCGTCTCTGTAAACTTCCCAATTCCATCACAAATCTAATGCGACTTGTTCATCTATACTTATCTCCAAATAAACCCTTATTATTGAACAATTCGCAAAGAAAATGGCTTGAAATTCTAAGAAAAGAAGGAACAAACATCAATTAACTAGTTTTTTCCTCGAAAAATTTTTGCAGGCATCACGCGTCCACCTCTTGGCAATGCCAATTGCTTATGATGTGGACAACAACATCATCTTTTTTGTGGCTCACGTGCCAAGCCAAGAAAACCACTGGCGATCAATGAGAAAATGAAAAATCTCTGATACTCTCGCGCTGATTGATGATTGGGGTGATAGGTCAGTTTGACTTGTTTAGCAAGTAAAGCATCACCACCACTTACATCAAACCTAACAAACGGATCTTCACATGATTAAGGACAAAATCAACTAAACATGTTCCATGGATCAATAATAAAGAGGAAAAATACTAGACTTAACACGTAAGCAACTAGAACTAATAGATAATTGCCAAGACTCACCAAAGAAAGTTCCATTCGATCCGTAGATAATACCATTGTAAGTGCAATGTAATAACCTAGGACAGAAATGAAAAAGTAGCCGAGTATGAATACAGTAGAAGCTATAATTTGTCCCAATGCTCGATTACGATCTTCTTTAGTGACTTGTCCTTCGATATATTTTACTAAAATGGTTGACATTCCATCTTTTTTAAAGTCGCTAACGGATCTGGCTGTACACTCACCACCACCAGGCGAATAGCACTGATTATAATTGACCATAACATCATAAGAAACAAAATACCAGTCCCTTATGGGAACAGTCACGTTTTTTGAAGTACTTGCATCAAAATTAAGATTCTCAAAAAATAATTCAATAATGATCTGTTGATCATTCCAAGTAGAACGATCATCGACTTTACCTTTAGCCACCCCGATTCGAAGCGTGATGCTAAGCGAATTGACGTATGCAGAACCAGTATGATTTTTAGGCATCAATTGAATGGTGAGATGGGTTGCGTTCAAGTAGTGATATCGGGCAACAAAATATACGTGAAGAGTGAACTCTGGCGGAATCTGATCGTTCGATGTCGTCATGTCATCTGGGTAGTATAGTGTCATTTCTAATGCCAGACTATCGGTCGCACCATTGATGATGCTCATTCTTTTATCAGGGTCATCCACGGAACTCGGATAAGTCACGCGGATTGGAGATGATGAAAGGATAAAAATGTTAGAAATAAGCATGAAGATCCAGATGATGATCGTGATGACCAACAAAATCTTCCAGCTTGACGAAAATCTGATTGTCTTCATTCTTCCCAAATCAATAATTAGTCCCATTCAACATGC
>JAJRXH010000297.1 GCA_024276395.1 archaeon | reverse complement strand
TGATGAATAAGTACACTAAAATTGCTTGATATTTTAGATCGATTTATTTGGTGTGATTTAGATGCGTTTCGTGATTGCTTGGCGTCTGGTAAGGAATAGCGCCATTTATTCAAGGAAGACGGTATTTGCTTTAGCTCTCATCATTGCCTTGATTATCTCAATGGGTGGAGTCGTTAGTGGATTGGGACAATATGCTAGTGACATCATTTTACGTGCGGGCTCCACTCCTTACTTGATCATTTATGAGAATGAAAAACCTCTGAGTGATAGTCTCTTACCTAACCGCACTCTCGATCTTTTAAATCATCCCTCAATACGATTGACCATTGCTTGTCGTTTTCTTCAAGCCGAACAGATAACTAGGCTCAAATCATCACTTGTTTCAAGTAATATCTCCACGTTGACTATCGAGTTGAGTAATGCCACACACTTGAATTTTCCAATTTTTGCCACGGATGTGTTGGCTTACTTGCGTTTTCGGAATACAAGTCAGGTATTAGTGGGAAATTATCCAAAATCTGAAGATGAAAAACTAACCAATGAGTCTTCAATTCCATCATCTGATGTGATTAATGCGTTAGTTCCAAGTTCACTTCTTACAGTATTGAGTGATGTGGGTGTGGGCGATGTCTTATTGGTTAATTTTAGCGTACTTGTCAAATCTGTGAACCGTCAAGGTGAGAATGACAACGGTGTTTCTGAAAACGTTCGAGTTCATTTGTTGATGAAATTGAACGTAACTGGAATATATAAAGCATCTTCCTTGCGTGATGAGGCAATCTTGGTAAACTTTAGGCAATTGCGACAAAAAATAACCGAATTGGGTGATTATTACTCTTTCATTGAGGTTTTAGTTGATGATCCAGCAGAAGCAATCAATGTCAAGTTAGCTGTTCAGAATAGCTTGCAAAAGCAACAAATTGATGCTGTCATTGAAGAAGAACAACAATCTCTTACTCTATTGCGACTAATTATGGATGCCATCTTGGAGAAATTATTTCTATTCGTGTTGTTCTTGTACATAATCGCTGGCTTTCGCTTGTTAACTGCCAAGTTATGGTTGACAATTTTATATCAAAGAGAATTGCGAATCTTGCGGGTGTTGGGAGCATCGCCATTATATCTGGCGGCGATCTTTTTCTTCATAGGCTCAATTTTATTTTTATTGGGATTTTTACTTGGGTTAGTAATTGGCGTGGCGCTGCCATTAATGCTAACTTTTCTTTTCCAAGTGTCCGCATCTTTCCCGCTAATTAACTATCATCCAAACCCCAATGATGTCTTGCTGCTTTTCATTGTTGGACAACTCGTGGTGCTTGCTACCACCTTGATGCTACTTCCCAGGTTTTATGATAAGAACTTGGTTGTTCCCACGACAGAAATAGAAATTTGAAGTAAGAGGGTTAAATGAGAATGAAAAATCATTCGTATCAGAAAAAAATTGTGATTTATGCGTCATTAATGAGAATCCCCTTGATTTTTAGGCGTAATCTCGCATTATTTGCACTAGGAACCATTTTAATGACCTCCATTCTTTCTGCTTCCATTTCTTTCATGAGTGGAATTAATTCGCAGGAGTTGTATTTAGGTCGAGTGGAAAATGTCGTCATCTTGGCCCAACCAGATGCAACGACACCAGTAACTGGCTCGGTACCACTCTCTTTTAGTGAGGTCTTGGAATCCTTTCCAGGTGTTGTTGCTGTTAGTCCAGAAACCATAGGAATTGCTGTTTCTAGCATCGCGAAGGAATCCATAACCTATAGGGGGATTACTGCGGCATTCTTTAAAATTCAACGAACTAACTTGATTCTGAGTGCTAAATATGGCGGTGACATTGGTATCGTGGATGAGTCGCAACTAGAGAGTAATGATTTCTTCACTCTATTTTCTAGTGGGATGATTAGAGGTGCAATTATCGGAAAGAAACTAGTAACGGATGGTATAATAGACCTTGACCGAAATGACTTGTTAGCAACAAGTAATTCTGGAAAGAGCGTGACCCTCTCTGGGACGATTACTGATGTTCGTTTTGACCTTACCATTGTGGGAATTTTTGAGACTGGAACTAAATTAGATGAAGAAATTTTAGTTTCCCTTCCCTTGGCACAATCATTAAGCGGTCATTCTTTGGAACGAGTTACGCTGCATAGAATCAAGGTTGATCCTACCGTAATGACGGCTGAACGAATGAAAAAAATCATCTCCACTCCTTATTCCGTGAATTTGTATCTTAATATAATTAATCAAGATGTGGTAGATTACTCTTCGTTGTTTCTTACTCTATACATTAGAACGATTGATGGGGCTCTTGTAGAATCGATCCAGATAGATCCTCGGCAATTGCCTCTTCTACCTTTATCATTGTACATCGGTATTTATGAACTAGAACTACGAATAAATGGTCAATATTCACATTTCATAACCATCGCAATTGGTAATCAGTCGCAAGTGTTTGCGCATTCCACTACTGAAGACATAACTTTTAATTGGAATGTTGAAATACCCTTGCAAAATTATTCTTTCGTGGTAAACTGGAATGGAAATCCTCTTTCGAACGCATCCGTTGAATTACAGTCACTTACAGGAGATAGTGCTTTAACTGCGAAGACGGATGAAAATGGGAAGGCCTTGTTAAACAACGTTCCCTGGGGATGGTATCGATTAAGAGTTAGGTATGAAACTCCTAGTTTAAATTCTACAGTTCGTTATTGGGACCTCATTCAACTAAACGCATCATCGCCATCAGAGGTAATCATCAACGGCAGTGGAAAAGTAAGGGTACACTTGAAGGATGCATCATCTAATTCAAAACCCTTGGATTGGAATCAGTACGAAGTCGTGGCGCGTTTGAGTGCTGATCTCTTACTTGCTGAGTCTCGACGTGGTTTTGTTATTACAAGGCAACAATTATTTTCTACCCAATTGCTGGAATTTAACGTGACGGCAAACTTTAATGAAAATGGAACTGCAATTCTAGAGTTAGATCCTGGTATTTATGATATTCTATTGAAGAAAAAGAATGGTACTATGATGTTTGATCGCGTGCAACACGTGTTGATCGGGGATAACGGATTTAACGACATTGAAGAAGTTGAATATCTTTTTGGGAAAGTTTCGGTAAATTTGACCGTGTATTCATTGAATGTTTCTGAAAATCTCGAAGGACATGTTTTCGACATAAGCGTGTATAAACAACTTGAAAATGATAGCCTCCTCCTTGAAAATGTTCTCACTCAAAAGTTATCACCTAATGGGAGTCTCATAACGCTAGAAGTTAATGCATCCAGATCATTGCCGACTGTGATCCATCTTGTTGATCTTAATACTTCATTATCTAATAAAATCGGAATTCTTGCGATTAAAAATACCTCTTTAGAAGTACCTCTAGCTGCAGAGTATCAGATAAAAGTGCGATTGAATTCAGTTCTTGATTCTCTAGATGAGGGATCTTTACTTGAAAGTAACTTCAATATCCGTCCTAATGAGACAGAAATTTCCATTGTTAACTTGAATGAGAGCATTCAGGATCCTCCAGCTCTGACAATATTTGATAATCAGACGCTTCTAATTAGTGTCAAAGATTTGTGGACATCATTAAACGTCACGATCATTACCCATTTTTTGATTAACGGTTCAACTTTATTATTACCAGAATCATTTATTTTTAGGCCATATTTAGCTTACGTGTATGAAAAGAACAAAGGATTACCTATGAACGTGACCCATGGTGGGGTGATGTTTGAGTTAACCTTTTTTGATGCTTTTTCCAGATTAAAGGTTGATACCGCAGTGATTCAAGCAAGCTTTCAGATGCAAATGACACCTAATGTACCCATGTTAATAACCACGACCTATCCCATCCATCAAGGAACGGTGATTTGTTACGTTCCATCACTAGGACGCGTTAACTTTACCTTATCCACACCAGATGGTGTAGTTCTTTCATCTTTTTCGTTGGAGAATCATTACAGTCGATTTGTGAAGGAGACACTTCTTTTAGATTTGCCCATGCCAACCATTGAAATGACTGATTTAGACGGTTTACCTGTTTCTAACGCCTATTATCAAATATATGAACGAAAAGGTGAAGGATTGACAACAAAAATTCTCTTACAACAAGGATATTCCACGAGTGATGGTAAAATCACCTTGAATTTCATTCTTAATGCATCAGCAAGTTATCTTCTCCTCGTGAGGGTCGGTTCGACGCGAAGAGAACTGACCATTCTGTTAGATAATTACCAACCAACAGTAAAATTCAAGATTTCAATCCACTACCGTCTGCTAGAATTGAAAAATCCCTATAAATTCATAAGTACATCAAATATTTTTATTGGAGATGTTGATTCTTACTTGAATGAGGTGTTTGAAGGGTCCATTCTCGTTCTCCGATTAACAGTCTATGTCATAGTTGGAATCTTGGGAATTTTGGGAGGATTCAGCCTATTATCACTGGTGTCGTATCCCCTGGCACAACATCGTAGACATTTTAATATCGTGCGAGTGATAGGTGGAGTAGATACGATGGTTGCACTTTCGACGACATTTCAACTCGCTGGTCTTGCGGCTATCATGACTTTAATTGGAATCCTTCTTGGTAACATATCAATGTTTTTAGTTGCTAAGTTAAGTCCAACGAACATCGCTGGCTTGGTTATTGAACCAAATTTTGATATTCTCAGTCAACTTATCTTTTTCCTCGTGATAACCATTACCGTAACTGTTGCTAGTTTTAGTTATACCCTGCACTACTTGCGGCACTTAACATTAAGAGGAGAAATAAAAGAAGAAATTTAAAATCAGTTGTTAATGTTTTGACCAATTGCTACATTATTGTTAACTATAACGCACGCGCGTGAATGTTTTGATGTGAGGGAAAGTTATTGAAAGAATTGTTCATCACGGCTCTTGGAATGGTTTTGCTAGAAGAACAGGCAACAGATACAGGTCAGCATTTTACCATCTTTAAATTTTTTCCTTTTGAAATGGACTTAGCAGAGATAGCGGAAATCTTCGTTGAAATTGAAAAAGATGCACCTAATATCAAGTCTGATGCATTGCAGAAATTTGCGCATCTCATTCGTAAAATTCTTGCTGATTTGCGGGGTGAACCTGTAAAAATTACTCAACGACATTTATATGCATTCTTGAACAATCTAAATGATCGGACAACAACAGAAGTGAAAATTGAGAAGCCATTCCTTGTTCAAGAGAAATTACGGGCTATTAGGAGTTACTTGGCTGAACAGATGCAAGGTGTGTCTGATAAAAGGATTGTTCAACGATTTCGAGAGGTTATTTTTGCTTATTCACGACTTAAAATTCAGAAAGAATCTCTCAAGCGGGATAAAATGCTCATTCATGCAGTAAATGCAGTGGATGATCTGAATAACATGTTTAATCTCGTGACGGAACGGGTGATAGAGTGGTATGGGCTGCACTTTCCAGAACTAGAGAACCTGGTGCGTGATCATTATCAATACTTGACCTTAATCGTTGATGTGGGACAACGTGGAAACTTCAATGAGAAAACGCTAGAACATTTATCGGAAAAACGAAGGGATTCTATCATTGTGCAGGCGCGAGCGTCCATTGGTGGTGACATTCATCCAAGTGACCTCCTTCAACTTCAGAGCCATGCTAGACTTGGCCTGGAGATGAAGCGTTATCAGCGCCAATTGGAAAGCTACAT
>JAJRXH010000296.1 GCA_024276395.1 archaeon | reverse complement strand
TGACACTATCTAATTCTCCGGTCGGTTCGTCAGCTAGGATAACCTTGGGATCATTAGCTAGGGCAACAGCAATGCTAACTCGTTGTGCTTCACCCCCCGAGAGTTGTGAAGGCTTATGATTCTTCCGTGATAGCAAGCCAACCCTATCTAGCAGCTCTTCTGCACGCTTGATCTGTTCTTGCCGATTCAACCTGCCAACGATTTTCATTGGGAGTCGTACATTTTCCAATGCCGTGATGGACCAAATGAGATTCTGTTGGGGTAATTGATAAAGAAATCCTACTTTTTTCCTTCTATAATCTGTTAATTCTCGTTCACTAAGGGTGTTTAGTAGTTTTCCATCGACGAAAACCTTTCCAGAAGAGGGAGGTTCAATCCCACCGATGATGCTAATGAGCGTGGTCTTTCCAGAACCAGAGGGACCAATGATGCTGATGAGCTCGCCTTCATCAACCCATAAGTCAATCCCTCTGAGTGCTGGAACTTGAATGCCAGTTTCTTTATCTTCATAGAGCTTGATGATGTCTTCACACGTGATGAGATGGTCACTTTCCATTGATAGCCCCTCGTGAGATGTAACAGTCCCTCACTATAAAACAGTACGAGTTAAGGAACAAGTTAGAGCAAGGGAAGGCCGTGTTTAGCATTCAGTTACAGCCTCTTTGCGAAAATACTTAAAGCCTCCCACCAAGATGGTAACTTGAGAAAAAAACAATGAATTAGCGATTAACGGGATTCATCGCGGAGATAATGACGTTAACCAACTTAATTATTCTGTTAACTCGATATGCGTGTTTAATGAGAAAAGAAAAGGCTTCTTTCGTAAGATATCAAAGAAACACACTCTTTTATTATCTTTTATTGAAAAAATGAGATTGAATCACACCTCGCGTGGTGGTTTCAAGTAATCATCATTCTGAAGGGATTACCATGAAAGAACAATGTTTAGTTTGTAATGGTCAAGGCAAATCAAAAATTCTCAAGAAATGCACTGAATGTAACGGCTTAGGAGTAAAACTAGGCTCGAAAGGGAAAATTTCCTTGACCGCCGTGCCACAAAATAAGTGTGAAAAATGCAAGGGGAAGGGGAAAGTCCAAGAAATTGTTCGCTGTTCCATTTGTGAAGGAAGAGGTTATAGGGTATTTTGCGATTTATGTGGAAAATCCGTTCGTGACGTCTCCAAGTCACTATGTCCTAAGTGTGAGAAAGATCCTGTTGTATATCAACTGGTGTTACCACTAGATGAGAGTGTTCTGAAAGAAGAACGAGCATTTCTTGGGAAAGTGTTGGGATCAAATCGGTTTGGAGTGCAAGTCGATCTTGGTTGCAATATGACTGCTGAAGTCAAGTCAAAAAACGTGCCTTCGTCATTTAAACCCATAAAAGGTGCTGAAATTGTGGTTCGCCTGGTTGGAAGGGACCGAAGAGGTGAACATGAAGCAGTCATCGTGCAACCAGAAAAATATCGAGTGGTACAACGACGCGGTAAAGTAAAAAAGTATACTATCTCTCAGCTCAAGGATTCTGTTGAAGTATCTTCAGTTCTTGATCCGTCGAAGGCAAAGGTCATCATGCTCCGGGCAGAAATTTTGGAAATACGACAAACATCAGGACCAACCTCCTTTACCTTGATGGATGAAAATGGAGATACCATGGCTGGTGCTGGATTTTCTGAGCCTGGAAAGCGTGCTTTCCCAGAAATTTCAGAAAATGACGTCGTTGACGTGATCGGATATCTCATTTCACACAAAGGACAGCCCCAATTAGAGATATTAGAGATGACCAAGGTCCCTGACGGAGAGGCCAAACTTTTTCACGCTAAAGTGGAAGCGATCATTGATGAAAGGGCAAGTGTCGATGAAAATTTTCAATTCTTGGTCTCACACGATGTTTTAGATGGTATAAGACAAGATATGCTTCAAGCTGCAAAAAGAATTCGTAAAGCTCTGTTAACTGGACAGAACATCATCCTTAGATACCATGCTCCCTGTGTCGATGGAGCTTGTGCTGGACTAGCCTTGGAGATAGCCTTGGATGACTTTCTTCGTCAAATGGGGAAGGATCCAGATGATCTTAAATTTCTCGTGAAAAAAATGCCCCAAAAGTCTCCATATTTCGATTTTGTTGATGCAGCACGAGATATGATCTTCGCCCTTGATGATCAGCTCAAGTTTGGAGACAAGCTGCCATTGTTCGTGATTTGCGATTTCGGCTCTTCGATGGAATCTGCCATATCTTACGAGACTTTACGCTCATATGGCGTGGATATCGTGGTGATAGATCATCACGTGATTGAAACGGAGGTCAAGCAGTACTTGCACACGCACGTGAACCCCTATTACGTGGATCAACGATACTTGTTCTCTGGCGGCATGTTGGCTGTTGAATTAGCACGATTAATCAATCCCAACCCAGATGTACTAGAGCGGATCATTCACTTAGCTGCCATTGCCGGTGTGGCGGACCGCGTGGAGGGAGAACCCATCCAAGAATACATCAAGTTGGCCGAACAGTATGGTTACGATCTAGAAAAAATTGAGAAGGTCGCATTAGCCACAGATTATGTTCTTTATCATCTCAAGTTCACGGATGGGGCTCTCTTTCTCGAGGATGTTCTTGGAACGCGTTTAGACCAGAAGCACATCCATGATCAATTAGTAGATTCCTTATACAAGGAGGCAAAAGCAACACTGGATAGGAGCATTGCTGCAAGCCTTCTAAACTTGGATCAAGAAGTATTCGACGAGTATAACTTGGTTGTCTCTTCCATCGATGTGGAGAAATATGCAATGAAATTCTCTTTTCCACCTCCAGGAAAAACGACAGGAACAATCCATGACCACGTGGCACAATCATATCCGGATTACATGGTGGTTACCCTAGGATTGGGACCTGATTTCGTGGTATTTAGATCTAAAGGACTCGTGGTGAATTTCCCAGACATCATCAAGAAAATTCGTGATGCACATCCGGAAACGGGCATTGAAGGAGGAGGTCATGAATACGTGGGCTCCTTAAAATTCTTTGAAGGAACTAGGGATTTAGTGCTAAAAAAGCTTCATGAATTAATATTGGAAAAGGCACAAGAAACCTTAACACGATGAATTTTCAGGAAAAAAGAGCCAAAACTATGAAAGTATGCTAACTCGTGGCCTTCTAGCTCTGTTTTTAAGAAAATACAATGAAGTAACTCGTGCCAATCAGGTAAGATGCACTACAATCTTTTTTATCTTGATAGTGAACTATGAGATCTTCAAGAGAATGAATTAGTAAGCGAATGATGTGAAATGGCAGTAAGGATGACATCTTGGTGAAAATTATTGGCAAGCGGGAAACGTAACATGAAAGATCCGGCAGTTAGGAAGCGACGACAAGTACTCGAATTTGAGGATTTTCTCATCTTTCATGACTCCGGAATTCCTCTTTATTATCACAAGCGGGTAAATGCTGGTCTACCACTGGATGATCCAGTATTAAAGGGTGGTTTTCTATGTGCAATGATGCAATTTGCGAAGTCATATGGAGCGTTACCCACAACCTTGTATGATTTTGGATTTGGTAGTCGAAGGGTATTTCTCATCCATTCAGAACCGTACTACTTTGCCATAACACTAAAAAAAATGAAAACATCTACAAGATTCGAAACTATTGAAAAAAACGTGAAAGAATTACTTACAGCGGTCAAGCAAGTCTTCTGTGATTTAATAAGAAAAACTGATGATGATTTACTTCACGATGAAAAAGGATTAGAAGAATTCAAGAAGAACTTTCATGAAAGCTTTGTGACGATCCTTGAAAGAATGGGATTTGAATCTCGAAAATTGCCATGATTAATCAAGTTAAATCCCGTGATGATCATGTCAAAGGAGTATCGAATTCGTGAAATGAACATTAATGATCATACCGCAGTAGTAGAATTGTGGAAAAAAACTGGCCTATCACTAGGGCTGTCAGATACTAAAGCTGAAGTCCGGCGAATGATAGAACATAATCCAGGCTTGTGCCTAGTGTTGGAACATCTTCCTAGTAACGGTACCATCATCGGTGCTGTGCTCGGTGGTTTTGATGGACGGAGGGGATGGGTCCATCATTTAGCCATTGATCCTGCTTTTCAGGGTAAAGGCCTAGGAAAAAAGATGATGGACGAATTAACGAAGAGATTTGAAGCACGAAATGTGGTAAAAATCAAGTTAGAAGTTCTTCAGAACAATAAAGATGTGATCGCCTTTTATCAACGATTAGGATGGGATTTACGTCCGGAATTAATTACCATGAGCTTGACATTAAGAGAAGACGTCTTCAAAGAAGATTAAGTTTTAATAAAACTCTTTTATTGCTTTTTATCAAATCAATATCAGTTAAGTTAAGAGTAAGTTTCAAGCCTTTAGTTTATAAGAATGCGCAAATGAGTTAGAAATTAGAATAAAACAGAAAACATGCTATTACTTCTGATTGATTCTGACTCTTTCTTCATCAATATGGTATTAACTTTTCGGGAAAGTGATGGACTACCATTGGTTGATTAAATTTATCGAGAAGTTTTTCTGAGAGTAATCGCCGAATCATGAATCTTCTTGTCTTCCGAGATTGCCCTAATAGAACTATATCTGGGGGATGACTTTTCAATAGTTCTTTAATGCCTTTCAAGATGCTATGCGATGCTAAAAAGACAGGCTTGATGTGGGTGGTAAATAATTCAGAGTACCCTGCAACCAAGAGTTCAAAGTCTCTTTTTTCTTCTTGAAAGATGTTACTTTCAAGTCCACGACGTAGTGGAATGATTCCTGGAATATCAGCAACGTGATAGGCTAGAAGCTTTCCCTCCTTTCCAAGTAGAGCGTTAGCCCAATAGATGAGATAAAGATCTCGCACGGTTCGAGGTAAAAGAAGTCCAACTCTTTGGAATGATGTGGGTATCCGTCCGTCTCTCGCTGGATAGACTTGTAACACGTGAAAAGGAACTTGATGAAGTATCTTTCTTGATACACTGTTGAACATGACCTTATCAATGAGTTTCAATCGACGGCGTGACGGTAATATGAGTAACTGATAATCTTCCTTCTTGATCTCTGTTAAAATGGATTTAGCTGGGTCCTTTAAGCTGGTAACCTTGACGAAGACTTCCTTACGAACACCTAATTTCCTCAAAATTGGGACGTATCGAGTAGGATCTTTCTTTCCGTCGTGTAAGAGCGTGATTCGTGCCCCATATTCTCCAGCAATCATTCCCGCAATTCGGATGGCCAAGTTTTCAAATGGCTTGCAGGCCAATGGTAGCAAAATTGATTCCATATTAACGAAAAAAGTATCTGGTGGAGCACCGTACCTCTCAAAGAACTTGGGTAATACGCGTTCCGGTTGTAGCTCACCTATTTCACTGGCAATGAGCTCTTGGATCTCCTCTGGCATGATTTTTTTTCCGATTTTTTTTGTTTTCATGGCCATTTTATCGCCCCATGAGACATCCTTGCATTTCAGCTCAATGCAAGTTTTTTCCTCAAAATTGAACTTCTTTATTCTTTACGTTCTGAAAAATAATTCTACATGACCCGCCTAGCTTCCGCGTTATATAAACTTTCTCCCACGT
>JAJRXH010000295.1 GCA_024276395.1 archaeon | reverse complement strand
GGTATCAAGTCATCATTGAAATGTACTCCTTGTACAACGTGGATTACTTTAACTTCATCATTACCATATCTGGCCTTTCCTTTGTCATCACCATTGTTTCATTAATTTTGATTGTCATGTTAGCACAATTCAAGCCCACTCGCTCAATAAGCAAGCTGAATCTTGCAGAGGCTACCAAGGAAATCCTATGAGTCACTTAGGGAGACAAATATTTCTTGGTTCAATTGATCTTGGCCTTTTATAAGTTTTTTATTTTTTCTTTTTTATTGGACGCCGTAGATTGTTTAATGATTTACAAATAATTTTAGTAGTTGTTGATTTCCTTGAGAAAGAAACGAATGACGTGATACACTAGTTTTGATGTTTCCTAAAAGTGGTTGCTGAAAGAAGATCAGATGACGATATAACAGCGGATGTCCTATTTCATTGGAATATATAACATTTCACGATAATTACGACACGAATTGGAGTGCTTTTTTGCTACCAAGCGTTGCCACGCGATAATTTTTTTAATGGTGGTTCGTACGTGTTTTTTTGAACTCAAATTTTGTAAGAATAACTGATAGGATGGAGAATTATCTTGTCTCGTCAATTCATCAATGATAAGACTATCCTATATGGTATCATTGGAACAACTGGGCTCATTGCCCTTGTATTACTAGGGGCCCTCGTCATTCTTCCGGCAATGACTCCGAGAACCCTTCCAGACCTGGGAATTGCACCAAATTTCACGTTAGTAGACCAAAATAACACGGAAGTGCGCTTGAGCGACTTTAGAGGAAAGGTCGTCGTGATGGGATTCATTTACACGCATTGTCCCGATGCTCAGTTCTGCATCCTCGTGAATACTGTTTTTGCGCAGCTACAAAATCAATTATCGCAAGAACTGGGAAAATACGTCATTTTTCTTTCCATCTCCTTCGATTGGCAGCATGATACACCGGAAAGACTTCATGAATTTGGAAAATCTTATCATGCTGACTTTAATGGGTGGAAATTTTTAACGGCCAGTGATAATCAGACGATGCAGAAAGTGATGGCCGACTATAACGTCACGGCTTTTGTATCGCAGTACATGAATCGGACGGTTACTGATCCTGAGACTGGTGAGAATATCACCACTCAAGTGTCAATGTTTGCTCATAATTTCGTAACCCTTCTTATTGATCAGAAAGGACACATTAGACAGTATTACACGAATATTGAGACCACATTGGATCCTTACAAAGATGGCTATTCTTTCTGGAAGGTAAGCACGGTTGAAAAGCACGTGAGAATGCTATTATCAGAAACAAGTGATTCTTGAATTCATCGTCTCGATAACTCTGTTTAAAATCATAAAAATTTCTGAAATGGCCTTTCTTCTTTCTTTTTTTGAACATTCAGTAAGTATGATTAAAATAATCACAGTTTATCATTTACAGATATATTTTTTATCGAAATTAAGAGGGACAAAGGTTTTATTGGCTTGTAAGAATAATCATTCGTAGAAAAAAGATGCTGGTACATTAGAGGGTAAATTTGCACTTGGCTTGAGATAAACTGATGGACTAAAATCCTTGGTGACGTGTCATGCTAACGAGAATGAAGAAAATAAAATTTAAAATCCCGCATCACTTGCTCTCATTGATGATTCTGATGTTGTTTTTCTTTTCAATCATTCACGTGAGCCCAGGTAGGGCAGCTAATCCCATTGGAGTGGATCAAGACAAGTTTTGGGACTTGATCATTAATACCGATCCTCAATTGATCTTGCTCATTGATAATCGTCCACTCAGTTATTATGAGGATGCACACATTCCAGGCGCCATTAACGTCCCGATACAAACAGGTTCTGCTGACTATCTAAAACCTTATTTACCAGATTATTCAGGTGTCAAAATTTTGATCTACTGTAATTGTCCATACGGACAAAATGCCGAATATCAAGGGAAGCAGTTCATCGAATTGGGCTATGATCCTAGTAATATCTATTACCTTGCAGAAAGCTTTACTCAATGGAAATACGCCGTCATTTCAGGCCCTGATCAAGGGGAGCTTCCCAGAAAGGGGGATACTTATCAGACGCTCCCTCCAGAAATCCGCAATTCAGGTAGTAATGCTGGATTAATGGAAACAATTATGGTATCAATAGGAGCCATTGCCATCGGTGCTGGAGCCCTGCTACTTATCTCTTCGATGATCCCCAAGGGAAAACACTCAAAGATCAAGCTTCAGGGAAAACGATAAAAAAGAAAAAATGTTGTCAGCATTTTTTTCTTTTCTTTCTCTTGATCTTATTTCTTACTTTTTCATTGTTTTCAGTTTTTCTTGCCAATTAACGTGAAACGAAGTGCCACGAGGGTAGTCAATTCTTTCAAAACCATGTGCACCAAAGTAATCTCGTTGTGCTTGAATGAGATTCGCTGGAAGATATTTGGATCTAAAACTATCTAACCATGTTAATGCAGCAGCAAATGCTGGAACGGGAATTCCCGTGCTTAGTGCTTTCATGACCACCTTTCTCAAGGAAGGAAGTGCCATTTCAACTTTTTTCAAGAAAAATGTCTCGAGGATCAAGTGTTCAAAGTGAGGATTCTGATCATGAACTTCTTTTATCTTGTTGAGGAAGGCTGAACGAATGATGCATCCTCCTCTCCAAATAAGTGCAATGGTTCCAAGATTCAAGTCCCAGTTGTATTCTTTGGATGCTTGGGAGAGTAACTGAAATCCTTGGCTATAAGCAACGATTTTTGAAGCATAAAGTGCCTCTTGTAGGTGGTTGATGAAATCTTCATCTATTTTACTTGACTCCGTGATTTCCTCATGATCAACATCCTTGATTTTCGACGCTGCCTCCACTCTAGTATCTTTCAAGGCCGATAAGAATCGTTGATAAACAGCTGTGGTGATTAGCGTGGTAGGAACACCTAATTCTAGTGAAGAAATGGCAGTCCACTTGCCAGTACCCTTTTGACCGGCAGCATCAAGAACCTTATCGATTAACGGTAATCCGTCTTCATCCTTCACCTTGAGAATGTCACTCGTTATCTCGATGAGATAAGACTTGAGCTTTCCTTGATTCCATTCTGCAAAAATGTCACTTATCTGATCTACGTCCAATTTCATGTAATATCTCAACAAGTGATAAGCCTCGCTAATGAGTTGCATGTCTGCATATTCAATTCCGTTGTGTACCATTTTCACGTAATGACCCGCCCCATCCGGTCCCATCCATTCACAACATGGAACACCATCCACCTTGGCTGCGATGTCTTGAAAAATTGGCTTGATTAATGGCCATGCATCCTTTGATCCTCCAGGCATAATAGCAGGACCATGACGTGCACCTTCTTCACCACCAGAAATACCAGTCCCGACAAATAAGATTCCTTGTTCTTCTAGAAATTTTGTTCTTCGGATGGTGTCGAGATAGTGGGAATTGCCACCGTCGATGATGATATCACCTTTTTCTAGAAGTGGAACGAGTTGATTAATGAAGTCATCAACAGGTGAACCGGCCTTTACCATTAGAATTATTTTACGGGGTTTTTGTAATGCTTCTACTAACTCTTCAATGGAATGACATCCAATGAGAGCATCATTTCGATTAGCCTCCTCTACGAATGCGTCGACCTTACTTACCGTACGGTTATACACGGCAACTGTATAGCCATGATCAATCATATTAAGTACCAGGTTCTGTCCCATGACTGCTAATCCAATCAATCCGATATCTGCTTTCATTTACAATCACCGTCATCCTAAATTGCTCACGTGAAACCAACGGAACACAATGATTTAAAAAAAGTGGTCAAAGACGTGATGATGACTATCTTGTTGAGTCAAGATGATGAAAGGGTAATGGTGTGATGAATGCCGATCAAGATAAAATGGTTCTTGTACAGTGAAATACCTGACCTTGACTTGGATCCCATTCACTTGAAAGAATTTCTTGAGGAAAATACTGACGTGGAAGGACAGGTTTGGGTTCGTGACGTTACTGATTATGCATCTGAGATAAAAGCCGAACACTTGCTGCATTTATTCACCGAGGATGAGGATGATGCCGTGATCTTGGCAGAATACTTGGTGAATGAATTTCCTAAGTCACGCGTTTTTGTCGAGGGAATTGGTGAAATTGGTGCCTTAAACATTCACGTGACGTGTTATTTCCATGATGCAAGCGTCCACGTGAATAGTCTCGAAGAATTAATGGATATGGTAAGGGCAACGTGTAAGATTGAACGGTTTAATGCACGTGACATCACGAGGTTTAGTCAGACCACAAGTGCTAGAGGGGTCATCCGATTTTATGTTGCCAACCATGATGATGCAGAACTGATTCAAGAATTCTTGTTAGCTGAATTTGGAGATAAAGTAAAAGTTTACATTTCAGAAAAAAATCAACAATGAAAAAATCATCTGGTTAAAACGGAAAAAATGTGGGAGAAAAAGTTGGTCATCAATATGGTTGATGATTAGATGAATTCTTTAGAAGACTAGAGTTATCCACTTGCTATATTTTGGCTCTTTACCTTGAACGATGTCAAAGAATTTCGATTGTAGCCGTTTTGTGATGGGACCGACCGTGCCATCGCCGATCTTCACGTGATCGATTCGCGTGATGGGC
>JAJRXH010000294.1 GCA_024276395.1 archaeon | reverse complement strand
GGGTAACCCGAACGTGCTTGCCAATTTCACAACTTCCTTGACCATTCACGTTGGCCCCATAAATGATTCACTTTATCCTACCATTGACCAAGACTTCGGACCAGTAGGATCCACGTTTGATGGAGACTTCGTCCCTCACGATATCGTCATGACACCTAGTCGAGTGAATTATACCATCAATGATGACCTGACCGGCAGTCGTAATCAAGTCCATGGCATTACCATTTCTGTTGAGCCGTTTGCTCTATACAATGTGACCATCCATACCATTGGAAATGATACCAACAGTCTCAATGTAACCATTAATGATGTCACGATCACCGGAGGTAATCTCACGGATCTCATGGTCTTTGGAGATTTCATCATCAGCTCGAATGCCACACATGAAACCGCATCAGCATTGATTCTCTCCGTGTCGGATACCTTACATCTCTATCTTGATCTCACCAGAAATGGTAGAAGAAATGCCACTTTACTAATAAGCATTCAAAAACTTCCGGTCAAAAAAATGAATTTCGATCTTTATCCAATACAGATCCAATGGGACGAAACCATTCTTCCAGAAGAACAACTACATAACAAACATCTTCTCCAGCGAGTAAGCGCTTTGAAAGGAAGTAGTGAGAGCACAACCAAGCCAGAACAAGGTGGATTCGATCCAATAGGTGCAGGACTTCTTACTTTGGGCTTCCTAGCTCTCATCGGTGGTGTCATTGGAACGATCGTAATAATCCGAAAAAGACATAGTTAGGTAGTTTTTAGAACCAATTAGAACAAAAACCCTTTATTTTTCTTTTTCTCCAGATTCCTCAAAATGATGAACAGATTTTCCTTTCATCTTGAATTCGATATTAGTTCATACCATTGTTTCAAGTAAAGGAGAATGATGAGTCATCCACCGTTTCACGAATCAATGGATGGTCATGAAGATGAATAAGAACAAAGTAATGCTCATGGGATTTGGTTCTCAAGGCACGAGGATTGCCAGTGCCATTTCGGCACAACCTGATTTTCAGTTAGACGGCATTTGCGTAAGAACATCTAATGTATTCGCTCACATAGCTCACAGAAAAGGATATCCGATACACGTTCCTCGGGAAAAAGATGTTGACTCATTTAAAAAAGCAAACATGACAGTACAAGGAACTTTATCCGGTGCACTTCCACGTATTGATGTGATAGTAGACGCGACACCAAGTGGTGTCGAAAAGATGAACAAAAACGAGTGGTATTCCCAATATGACCTTAAATGCATCTTTCAAGCAGGCGAGACACATTCGATGTTGCTGACATTCCCGTGTTTCACACTGCAATTAATCATAAATCTACTAAGAATGCGAATTCCATTCGAATACCATCGCCGTTTTTCATTGCCCTAATGAAAACATTGATCCCATTAGAAAGAAAATTTGGTATCACCCACGTTGAAAGCACGTTCATCGGACCAGATTCAGAATCAATGAGAGGATATGCTGATGCTGGTCCAGTTGACTCCATTGTCATCGATCATTCCATGAATGAACTTGTTAACACTGAGATCGGGAAGGTGCTTTCTAAAGACGTCTGCATTTCTTCTGTTGTCATTCCATCAATTCTTCTTGCAGTCCAAGCAGTGTTAGTTGAATTAGAAAATCTTGTTTCAACCGAACGAGTCATGAGACTTTTTCGTGAAACGCCAAGAATTATCTTCTTGAGAGGTATAAAGGGACTGAATTCAACAGATTCAATTTTTGAATACGTGCGAAGGACCATTCGTTCTTCTGCAGACATCTACGAGTCTTGTCCATGGTATGAAAACGTGACGGTTATTAAGAAGTACAAATTAAAGTTCAAGCAAAGTTTTTGATTCACATTGCATCCAGATACCCGAAATAATAGATGCAATGAGAGCTTTGGTCAGCAGCAAGAACAAATCAAAAACCATTGAACTAACGAACAGGTCATTAAAAATCCTAGATTCAGATATCTATAAATGAATAACTCGTCACGACCTTTCCCAGTTTAACAATACTTTAAATGTAAAGAAAAAAAGAAAAAAACACTCGTGTCCATCATTTCTCAAGATGGAACACCTTCATTTTTTTTGCCGAACATTTCTTTTTCCATGACCACGCAGGAAGACCATGATCACGCCAATACCAAGAAGTGGAAGGATATCAAATCCTGGTACTGGGGTACTTGGTGGAGGTGCCTCCTTGACGTCACCTTCGGGTGGAGGTACAGCGGTGGAAGTATCACCTTCCTCACCACCAGTGTTGCCAGTATCATCATCTCCTCCAGTAGTATCATCACCAGTATCCGTGCTGCCACTGGTAGAAACTACTGAAACGGCACTGAAGGTGGGATCATGAACAACAGCATATCCGTCCCATTCCGGATAAGATATGATGAACAAGCC
>JAJRXH010000293.1 GCA_024276395.1 archaeon | reverse complement strand
GAGAAACGGTGCAGTTTTATCTCGAATGCCACCAAAAAAATTCTGGTATCTTTGAAGTTCGATGCTTACCTTTTCATTTGCCCAGGCCTTGGTCGTGATGATTATCCAATCCAAATCAGAGACCCATTCTAACATTTCACCCAAGGAGGTAGAAACAACTGAAAAATGAATGTTTAACATCTTGTCAGTAATTTTATCTTCCAATACAAGACCATGGTTCTTAATAACTTGAACGTGAGCACTTCTTCCGATGAGACCCACGTCATGGCCTGCTAATTGCAAGAGAGCACCAAGATATGACCCAATCGCACCAGCTCCATAAATCAAGATTTTCATCTATTGACACCATCAGCTAGTCCATCATCGAAGAAGCTGCTGCATCCCAGTGCTTTCGGGCGGCATCATCACCATCATACTCATGAATCTGATTAAAAAAGAAAGCTTTTAGAGAAGACCGAGATATGAGGCCTTTTCGAATGAGTTCTCGGAGGACCTCTCGGAAGATCTCGCGTGCTATTTCAGATTTAGAGGCACTCACGGTTTCGACCTCTCCCTCTGGCGTGATGATACACACGGTGTTATCATCCGTGGCAAAGCCCTTCTCCGTACGACCAACCTCATTGGCGACCATCAAGTCCAGGCCATCACGAATCATCTGATTTTTAGCACGACGAATCAACTCATCCATCCCCACTTGAACGAGTGACTTGAAACCCACGATGAAAAGATCGGGAAATCTTTCCCTTACTTCCTTGATGACCTTTCTCGTGGGCTTTAATTCCAAGAGGAGGTTATCTTTACCAGAAGAGATCTTACCTTCTTGTTTTAATGGTGCATAATCGGCAACAGCAGCCGCCGAGATGAAAAGATCATGGGGTTCTCGAGCCAATATTCCCAGTACCTTGTCTGCCATCTCATTGGCACTTGTCACGACCTCAACGCGACAGTTAGTAGGAGCTGTTATCGAGTGTCCTTCCCCTAGGATTAGGGTAACTTTAGCTCCGAGATGTATGGCAACCCTTGCAAGAGCCACTGCTGTCTTTCCAGAACTAGGATTTGATATGAAACGTACATCATCAAGATATTCTCTCGTTGCACCTCCAGTTATGAGAACGTTTTTACCTTTTAAGGGCATATCATGAGAAATCCGCAAGAAAGTGTTTAATGCATCCACGATCTCTTCTTTAGGAGGTAGTTTGGCCTTTCCTTCTTCTTTCCTTGGTTCCAAGAAAATGACACCTTGCTCTTCTAACCAGTGCTTGTTGCGCTTCCATGATGGGTTCTCTTGGAGGTAAGCGTGTGCCGTGGGAATCATGATGAGTGGGATCCCCTTGCCAAGGACAGAAGCTAAAACCAAAGACACGGCCGAATCTGCAATACCATTAGCCAGCTTTCCGACGATGTTAATGGTTGCTGGCATCACCACGCACGCATCCACTTGGAAATTAGGGTCAGAGGTCAAGATCACGTGTTCAGCTAGTCCACTTATTTCCAATATCGGTTTACGCTTGATTGCCCACTCGACAGCCGTGGGAGTAACTAACTCAGCAGCTGCAGGTGACATAACAACCACGGGGTCACCGCCATATCTAATGACTTCGCGCATGACCTGAATCGCTTCTAAGACGGCAATGCTACCTGTCAGGCAAAATAAGATTCGTTTTCCCATTAGGGACGAATCTTTCGACTGCCAGATCTCATATCTCAAAGATGACGGATCTCTTGCTAAAAAATCCATTGTTTTCACTCTTCGTCAGTCATTTCTTTCATCAATCTTCATCTTCTAACAATAACTCATCATCACGCGATTTAAGAGAGTATGCTTAGATTTAGTTTAACTTGATTATGCACAATATTTATATATTAATAAAAACCGAATAACGAATTATGCTTCAGACTCGATAAAAGTAATAAAAGTAATAAAATTAGTAGATTAGTACGATATTTTGTAATGTACCATCAAGCAATGAGAAGATTAATATTACGATTTTCGTAACATTTTTCCAAGTGCCATAATTAATACTATATAACACGTGATTTAAGGATGATTAACAAATCAATGCTAGTGAAAAAAGAAGAAGACGGTTACTGTGAGAGATCTCTTAATGAACAAGCTAACCGTTGACCGTTGTTATCCTAAGTCAGATCTAAGCCAATTGATTACCACATTTCATACAAAATCGTGATTTGGAAGGATTTCCCATGTTGCAATTTGGACAGATAATGTAATCCCTTCTCATGGTATCACTAGCGAGCGACGATATTTCTCCTTTGTTTGCATTCATCGCCTGATTTGTAAAGTTTACATTGGCTGTACCTGGATAAGTTCCTGTCATCATGGGTTGTTGCACCAAGTTCGTAGTAGTTCGCATCGCGGAAGTCCCCATAATCATCTCAACATTCACGAGATTCCATCCTAACAAGCTAACATTACCGAGAATTCCCCGTTTCACATAAAGATCTAGCAATTTTCGCAAGGAATGCGGAGAAATTCCTAGCCTAGCAGCTAGATTCTGGACACTTACCTGATGTTTAGAAGAAAGCTCTGAATTAATCAATTCCATCAAGGAAGGAATGCTAATTACTCGACCATCAACAAAAATGGCTTCATCCAATGGAATGCCAATAATACCTTTTACCACGATAGCAGTAAGGTAATTCTTGATGAGAAGATAAGGTATGACAATGTAGCCAATGACATATACTACCAGAAAGAAAAGAAACCCAAACACCATCCGAATCTTTATCTCAACCACCATAATATACATCAACAAAAGAAAAGAGACGGCTATTATCCAATAGATAGCCAATATAGTCCGGGGAGCCTCAGCTTTCTCCTTTGATAAGTAGTTCACTAAAAATATTGCAGCGACAATCCACAAGGCACCTATTAATAAGGTCATACCAATAGAGACTGATGAAAATTCGTTAAACAGTAAAAGATAAATAAACAGTAAAAGATAAAGTAATAAACTAAGAGAAATGATGATTGCCCCAACCTCAACGTGATATCGAATCACTTGTCTCAACCAGCTATGATGCCAAAGCTTCAAAGTTCTTGTAACAATACTTATGGAATTCACAGCCATAAGAAGAACAAAAAAAACAATGATGAAAAGAACTTCTTCTTCTACAAAATAACCCTTTGCTAACAAAATTAAAAAAGGAAAATAATCCTTTGCTAACAAAGTTAAAAAAGGAAAAAAAAAGGAAAAATAAACAGTGAAAATATATGAATGATGATTGAATCAAAATATTTCAGCAAAAAACTGAAACCTCCCAGTGATGGAAACCCCATAACTTGAGGTGATGAACCAAATCGAGCCAACTTCTCTGCATCCGACTTCACTCTATTCACCACGCTTTACCAGGTTTTTCCCATTTTAACTTTCAGACACAATTTAAAAAGAACTACAACACAAAAGTCTTCGATTGCATCGTGACTATGATGGATAATGATCTCATGATCTTAAATCATGGCAACTAATATCTTTTCATGCTTTTTCATTAATTATTAATTAAATTAAAAGTGAAAAAGTTAAAAAAAATAACATCAATCGATGAATAAAAAATCACCAATTATCGGTAGACATTGGTGGACGCCCGTTAGCTGCAACAAATAAATTGTATCTCTCTGCAGTCTTGTATGAATCAATGATTCCATATATCCACAGGGCTATTGCAATGAGAATCGGGATGAGGAGAATCATCAAGAAAAAAGAGATGACGCTACCTATTAATATCGCAATCCCCTTACCAACTTTCCCAGCATAGATATGCCCTAATCCTGGAATGAAGAAAGAAATGATTGCCGCTAATGCCGGATCCTTTCTAGGTAATCCCATCATCTGAGGATAAGGTACCTGAGGTGTTGCAGCTACAGCACCGGGTACTTGCATCGGTTGTGACGTTGCATAACCGGCTGGTTGCCCAGAAGGAATTTGTTGCTGTGGTTGAGACAAAGACTGTGGTGTTGTGGCGGTCGATGTCATTTCAGATACAACTTTCGGAATTTTTACCCCACAATTCGTACAAAATACCGCATCATCTGGATTTGATGTTCCACATTGAGGACAAAATGCCATTTCTACCAACTCCTACATTTTACAACATCAAAACATTTACTACATATTTATTGTTAGAATTCATTACAAGGTTTGAGAAGTCCATCATGTAGTTCTTTTAAGATAAATTTATAAGAATTTCCTTTCCCATATATTTAGGAAATATTAAATTAGACTTTTTCAAACATTTTCAAACATCACTGCCTAACTCCAATCTAACTAAGTTTCCATGGAGAGTTATTCAGTGATCCCTTCCTTTTAAATTGAGCTTTTAAATGACAACCTTTTTCTTTAAATAATTCAAGCACAAGTGAATAACTCCCATCCCTACAAGAGCCAAAAATAGTTAAGCATGTATAACCGCTTGATGTCAATTTTCGTTGTCTTTGATCGCTGAAAATCAAAGCCGTTTAAATAGTCAGAAATTAGTTTGTTAGTTTATCTATTGTCAGTTTTTTTAGTGAGAAAAAGATTGCTGAAGCTGCCAGGCCAACACGGTAAAATAAACCAAGTCTTCTGTCACTCGCGAATGATAATGAATTAACCATTCAAAAAAGAATTCTAGATCACCTAAAGCGCTCAAATCAACGTGCTTACCTATCAACAACAAGGTAAGTTGTGGTTCTTCGATTCCTAGACCATACATCTTCCACAAAAATTCGTTTTTTGTCCATTTATCTGAATATGAAGACATAAGAGGATATAAAAGGGAAAAAAAAGGATCTGCACCAAGGTTAGCCAGAGTGATGATGTTTTCCCAAAAAAGACGATCTGGAATTTGTCTTGTCCGTATCATTTCCATAAAGGAAAAATCCGTCAAAGATTTTTCAGACACTAATTCAAAAGAAGTGTTGAATAGTAAATTTAACACCAAATAAGAACGTGATTCAACTGTTAGCAAGTGATGAAAACGATCTTGAACTGTTTCTAACAAAAATTCTGGATATCCTAGCTCACAAACTCGCTCTACAATTTGACTGAAAATTGGAGGAGGTATTCGTTCACGACAGTTTTTAATGGTCATCCGAATTAAAAATGCTTGAAACATGTTTACTTGTGGAACTGACTCAGATAGAATGAGCAAAGAACGAAGTAAAGCTGGATCACGGTGAAGAGAATAAAACAAGTACGATATTTTCCAAAGAAGATAATCAAGCTTGAAATCTTGCAAGGATTCCTCTTTCAACACTACTGACCGATTTTTTAGGATGTAGGTGCGGGTTTCTAAGAAAGAGATGATTTCTTCCCACGAACTCCTGTGAGCAATCTGATAAAATAGAGCAGGTAAGAGATGTTGCGTTTCATTGAAAAGATCGTTCACGGTTTGCACGTCCAAGTCATTAAAGATTGAATGAACGAATGCATTCCAAGATCCAGGATCTTTCACGTCTATTCTCGATAATGACTCAATCAAGCTACTAAAGTTGATGGTAATCATTGCACGACTAAGCCTTCTTCTCGTTTCGATGGTAAAAAAGGTGAGCAGAAGAGTACAAACTACTTGGAAAACCCAGAAAAGCACGATGAAAAATAATGAATTTCTTAGCTCCGTGATGACGAGCATCACGACCACGAAGGGTAATGAGTACACGTTTAACATTACATGAAGGATAAAAAACAATGCTAACATGAAGGAAGGGGGGTAAGTTCTCATTTTTCGCTGAGTGCGAGAAGGAGGATAATACCCATCAATAGACATCAAGTGAATGAAATTCACAAGAACCACGATGAGGATACTTACCATTGCCAGAAACATCTCAAAGCCGATCACACTGAAAATAACCGATGTAGGAGGAAAGAACGATTCTACATGAATATTTTCTTTTATTTGCGACCACGACCAATATAATGAAAGAATGACTGGAATGTTCCATCCCATGTAGAATAGAAAATCCCTATATTCGATTTCTTCTGTTTTATTGGTAAAGCTCGGTAATAAAATGATGACAAGTGCAAGCATTAACTCAATACCAATCAAAATTTGCTTTCCAATGCCGATAGAAAAAGAAGGCCCATTCAATGCTGACAAGAGAACCGCCGTGCTGAAAAGCCATAAAAAGGAAATGAGGACATTAATTTTACGGTTCACGGAATCTAAAATGAGTCGAAACGTCTTCTCTGCTGAGTGATAGGGTAACATAGCATTTTTCAAGTAAAAATAAGGCATCTTTCTTTCAACCCAGGTCAATCAATCTCGTAGCACTCACTCATCATCATTCCTTGATTTCTCTAGCACGTTAGTTTTTTCAGCTAAAAATAATTTATCTGCAACCATACCAAGGCTGCATCTTCTCTTGGAATCAATCCCAAGGTGGCCTCTAATGAAAGTAATCCTTGTAATTCAGACGGTGGCATGCGACGTGACTTCATCCCAAAGAACATCAGCAATATTGATAACTCTTCTCCTTGAATCAAGGCCCATTGCAGCCATGCCTTTTGTAAGATTTCTGGCCATTCCTTAGCATCAAGTAATTCTAACATCGTGAGGGGTATGGTCTTTCCACGTCTTATCACTGCAAGAAAATGTTGATACCACGTTTTCCATTTGAGACTGGTGGGACTTAGAACCAATTGACGCGTTAGCCATGCAAGATAAGGATCGACATCTACCTGCAAGTCTTGCAAAACTTCAAATTCACTCAACAAGGCTGGAAGTGCAAGATTTTTACATTCTTCATCTTCCAGCATCGCAACGAAGCGAGACCAATGATGCGAGGACAACACGACCTTATTAACAAGTCGTGCATATAATAAAACCCAAAATCCGACCAATTCAGGCTTTTCACGCCGACGAGCCTCATCTAAAATGGCATCTAACACATCATCGGCACTCGAAAAAGAAGTCAACCAATAAAGAAACACAAGAGCCTCACAACCATCTTCTACAAATCGCCATTCACCTTCTTCCGTATGATGCATCATTGCCAAGTAAATGGCTTTTCTAGTTTCACGAGGCAAGAGCTTCCTCGTAGTAGACTTTCTTTTATCCTCAATTAGCTGATTAACATCTCCTCCATATTTTGTTTCAGTAGTGAATGTTGTTTCAGAAAGGGATGTTAAAACGTTACCATCGCCACCTGAATTCTCGTATCTAAAAGAGTGAGACCTACGATAATGAGGGGTCTTCAAGAGAATGACATTAGTAGCATGGTCCAGCACCCAATCATAACTACTAAGATTTAAAAATTGACATTCTGCTTCCTTCCACAACTCATGAATCTGTCGTGTCGAAAGAAAACTAATACCTCGGACAAAGTGATGCGTGAACATCTTCATTACAAACTGATAATTTAGATACCAAATACCCATTGCCAGTAATTGGGCAAGCACGTATGAAAAAGCCAGAAATGGTGTAAGAAGAAAATTCCCAAGAATTGGAGAAAAAAAGAGCCCTGCTATCCATCCTGGTAATATGAATGGAAAGATCACAATACCTAGGGTCGTGAGATCTTCTTTCTTCCAAAATTGCCACGTTAAGAAAATCAGAAGAGCAAGACCCGTTCCCAAGTTAAAACCCCAGCCACTTGAAGGAACCAATGAATACCACTCGAACGCAATACCCAAGAGAAAAAATAGAAAAATGACAAAAATCCAATATTTTCCTTTCTTGGAGACCTCCATATCTTCTGGAATCGGACTAATCTCGTCATCACCAGACCGAACGTGATCACGTCCAGTGGTATCATCAACACTTTCCTGAATGGGGGGAACATAAATGAATAACAGAGCTAGCGTGAAATTGAGCATCCATAAACCAGTTCCAAAAACCCTAATGACCCATTCTAGCGTATCTCTTGCTGCTAAAGCTGGAAAATCATACCACAAGCTCAAAAATGTTGCTTGAATGAGATTAATTGATACATCCACTACCAAGAATAACAAGGCAACTTGAATGACAGCTGATATCAATCGTATTGCCGTTTTATGTGGAGATTGAGAAATCTCAGGTTTGGTAAAAACGTCAATGACCCAAGTAGAGACAATACCCGCCAATAACGATAAAAATAGCAGCCAAATAACCCAATCCTTAGGGTAAGGCGCGTTTTTCCTATTCCACACGAACCAACTTATTCCCAGCACTCCCACAAGAAACAAAACCAGTTCTAAGAGCATGATCATTTTTATCCAGTTAATGACCAAGCGGAGTGGCATGTATTGTCTTAGACGCACGTGAAATTCAGACATTGCTCTTCATGTATCTTTACTTGGTAGGATCTAAAAAAGGTTTGCTTAACACTGAGCTTAAGAGCATGTTTTTAAAGGAAAAAACCGTCACCACTAGTTGACGGGAAAGGTGACCGTTTCGTGAAGCCGTTACTATTTAAAGAAATATCATTACAGAATTTTGGCATCCACATGGCGACTTCCATCAAGTTCAGCAATCATTCCGCCATCACCATATTGACAGGTGCAAACGGTTCTGGAAAAACCATGTTGGTGGAAGCACTTCAGCTCGTACTCGGTTTCACACCTAAAACCCCGAGAAAAAGAAAGGGACAAGCGACATATGTTGCTGAACACGCAGATCATGCGCTAATCGATCTCATCATCAATAATCCCCTGATTGATGGTCAAAGACTCCTCAAGTCATCAAAACCCAGGCTTCAACCCCTCATCAACAGGAACGAAGTAACAATCCGCCTCAAAATTAACAAGGATGGATCGAGTCAGCATTATCTCGTCACGGAAAAGAGAAAAGGACTAGGACGTCCCATTTCCAAGGACGAATTACGTGATATCTTGAAACACATCGACATCAACACGAAGAATGTCTTGGTCTTCACAGAAGAAGGAACCATTTCTGAATTTTCCAAGAAAACGCCACTAATGAGATTTAGAACATTTCTTGAAGTCACTGGCCTTGCCCATTACCAAGACGAAATCACGCAATTAAGAAATGACATCGCCTCTTTTCGTCAGAAAATCAAACCATTAAAGGAAAGAATCGCCCTAGAGCAACAAAAGGTCCAACTATTAGAGCAAAGGGCCAAGGAGTACAAGGAAAAAATCAAGTTAGAAACGCAACTACATGACTTGCAACATCTTCATCAATGGGCTGAAGTAAAACAACTAGAAAATCAAGAAAAAGAAATACAAAATCGATTAACCACTCTGAAAAACACTCTACTTACGCTCGATGATGAAAGAAACACCGTAAAAAATATCATTCAGGAATTGAAAGAAAAAAAAATGAAATTAGAACTGGAACTAGAGGAGGTGGAAAAAACTCTATCCACCATCGAAACAGAATTCGGACAGCTTACTGAACAGAAAAAACAACACGAACACGTGATAAATATCAGTGAAAAAAATGTTCAAGAAATCACCATAAAAATCAATCAATTCAAGGAAGTCTTAAAAAAGAAAATCGACCCCCAAATTAATGAACGTCTCGAAGAATTGAGAAGACGAATCCACGAGAAAGAAAACGAAATCAACGTAATTTCACCTCAAATCAAAGAAATCCAGGAACGAATTAATGAACTAGAAAACACGTTGAAAAAACTAGGAAAAAAGATTCACAAAAGAACGCGAGATGCAAGATCACCCCAAAGACCAACAGAGCATGAATCACGTCTGGTTCGAGCAGCAAGAGTCATGAGAGAAAAAGCCAAGAAAAACCCACGCTTGAATGAAGAACTTGTTGGGCCCGTCTTTAACCTCATCCGAGTCAAGGAAGGACATGAAAAATGGGAATCAGCAGTCAAGCGTCTCTGTGGAAGACATCTTTATAGTTTCATTGCCATGTCACGAGAAGCCTATGAACAAGCAAAGAACATCTATGACCAAATAGAACCCAGGATACGATCTTACATTGAAGTTGCAAGGTACGAACCACAAGAAACCAACAAGATACAACGTGATCCATTACCTTCATTACCTCCAGAAATCCACGATTGGGCAATCAACGTGCTGGAGGGCGATCCAGCTTGTCTATGGTGGTTATCAAAGAATCTGAACTCATTGTTAGCCGAAAATACCATTAATCCTAACCAAGCAACGGACATTGCCATCCGATACAAAGTTTACATTATCACTCAAGACGGAGAATCCTATTACCTACCAAAAGGAGCTTTTTCAGGCCCACCACCGCCAATGGTTGTACCTCTAGGAGGAAAATTAGACGAATTACAGCATCTTGAAGAAAATCTCGACCACCAAACTTTTAGCGACATCAAGGAAGCATTAAGTGAACATCGAGAACGAATTTACGACTTGCGAGAAAGGAAACTTAACCTCATTGAAGAAGTAGGAAAACTAAAAGAGGAGTTACAACAACTAAGCAAGGGAAATGAAGAATTACAACGAGAACTAAGCCAATTAGAGGCATCACATCATCAACACGTGCTGGAGATGAAAGAATCAAGAAAACAGCTCGAAGAAATCTCAAAAAAAATTAACGTGCTAAAAAAACAGAAAAAAACGGCCATCAAAAAGAAAAAAGAGCTTCAACAAGAACTAAAAGATATAGAAAAGCGGATTTTTAGTCAAGAAAACAAGTTACAAGAAATCATTGAAGAAAAAGCAAAAATTCAAGAGAACATTACCACGCTAGAAGAAGAATTGTTCAATGTTCAAAATCAATTAGATGAGAAGCTCCGCAACATCCTATCAACAGAGGATTCTGATAGATTGAGTAATCTTAGCAACGATATCCCAGGTTTGGAAGAACTAGAACGAGAAATAGCAATACTAAGTGCCAAAATAAATCAAATACAGGCCACGGAAAAGGATGAAGAAGAATACCTAAAACACTTGGGAAAATTCGAAGAACTGAAAAAGTACCTCTCAGAACGAGAGAGGCATCTTAGTGGATTACTGGAAGATTTTGATAAGCGATTAAATTCATGGAAGGAAAAACTCCTGATCATCATTCAAGAAATCGGAAAGAACATGAACGAATTACTCGGACACAAGTATGAGGTTGCACTACGAGTGAAAAATGTTCATCGGATTGATCAAACAGAATTAGATATCCTAATCAAGGAAGCATTGAGTTCCACGAAATCGTTGGATACTTTTGATGAAACCAAAAAAAGGAATGAATGGCGTGATCTTTCTCAATTATCCGGAGGCGAAAAACAACTCGTTGCGGAGGCCTTCTTTTTAGCATTGCACTTAACAGTCAACACGCCTTTACATACAATCGATGAATTTTCCCAACGATTAGACCGAGATAACATTGGCTTGGCGTTGGCAATGGTTGAACGAGCAAGTGAAATCAGCACGAGACAAGCACCTTATCAAACACAATTCCTATTGATTGCACCCGAACTAGAAGGATATAAAATAAACCCTAACATTAGAATCTACACCTTTGCACAAGCGCTAACCACTCAAGATGAGGAGACCATGCGCACATGACGAAAAAAAATATGAAGGGATCAAGAATTTTAGAAGGAACAAAAGAAAATAGCGAAAGAACCCATAATCTTACCTCTCAAGAGCCCTCTCAGGATGACATCAAGGAAGAAGAACTTGAATTAGAAGATTTAGAAGAAACTTCAACATTAGTAGAAAAACTTCCCTTCAAGAAATGGATTGAATCGAGAAATGATTCCCGTACTGCTGCTTCTCAGCACGTGTCGCCACTCATCAAGCTATATTGGGGAATAGCGGAAAAACATGAAAGACATCTCAAGAAAAAAGAAGTATTACCCTTGGAAGAATCTGAAAACGATCGACAACTCATCAGTGATGCCTATAAAAAAGCCTCCACGCTTCAAGAACTCGAATATGACCAGCGGGTCTATCGAGCACTCGTGCGAATGCAAGAACTGCGAGATCTATCTTATTTGTTGGAAGAATTAGATAACCGATACAAGATGGAATTGATCGCCTGGGAATTAAAAATACGACAACATCCAATTTTCATCCTCCCTCACCTAATATCACCACCAAAACCCATTGATGATATGGTAAAAGACTTACAGAATGAAAGTGGTCTTATTTTCTTGCATCAACATCACGATGCTCAATCACAACAAAAATGGGAAATCGAATCATCCCCAATACTCTTAGAGACGCATCACGTCACCAAACCCATTCCTTACATCAAAATCGATGAAAAGAAAAGATCACAAATTCGAAAAAAGTTATTTAAGGAACTAAAAAATAAAACATTCTTTCTCACGGAACTGTCACGAAGATACAATTCACTGGAGCTGCAAATATTATCAAAAATGTTGAAAAAAGGAGAACTATTAGCAATCTTTGCCATTGATAGCAAAAAAGTTAGTTTTCTGGAACCAAAAAAAACTAACATCGATAATCAAGGCCTAATGATGAAAAAATGTGCGATTGTAATGGAAGGAAGTTAGCATATCGCATTGACATAAGCGTGAATGAAAATGTCAAAATATTCTGAAAACATTGAAACAAAAAACGAAATCTCAACTAAAAATCCAACTGAGTCCATCACTGCTGTTGATGATGACTTTATCCCAAACACAAAAGTCCCAGAAGAAGAATCCCTCAATGATGGACTACTAGCTGAATTATTTCATGTCTTAACAGCACAACGACTTACCCCTGATGGTGATTTTCAAGTGGGAGTTCGCGTTGGAACCCTAAAAAAGGCGTTAGATATGAACGATGATCAGCTAGATGAAATCCTTGAACAATTGGCCAATCAAATCGATCCACTGGGACTAGATGTTGTGGAATATGAGTTAGAGGGAGATCGATGGTTAGCAATACGATCAAGGCTTCCAGCCCCAGTTCCCTTAGCCGATGAACAGTATACCGTGCTGGCCGCCATCATTTATCACGTTGAAATGTCAGAGAAAAGACGCACTACATCCAAAGAAATCACGGATTTCTTGAACCGAAAGAACTATCTGAAACCATCAAAGACACGAGAAATCATCAAGGAATTATCACGACTAGGCTACGTGAAAAGAATGGGAAAACACGGAAATTTTCTCACCTACGGTCCAAGAGCCATTCTTGAATTCAATAAAACAGACATTGCCGAGATCATTGAAAAATTGAAGAGTGTTTTCCTTTAAAAACAAAGAATGGGTGCCTGAACAGATGTCTTTAAAGCTCGAGGACTTGGCCGTGATTTGTGCGGGATGTAGAGAACGAATTACAGTGAATCTAGCCACCAAACTTGGGTGGAATGAGTGTACCTTTTGCCATCACCACATTTGTCCAGACTGCATTAGAGATTGGAAGGAAGAAGGTGAAAGCCAGTGCCCAGGAGGGTATACCATCAAAAATCCACATAAAATGGATTTATTCCCCATTGATCCTACTGAAATTCAATCATTCACTCTAAAGGCCACCTCAAGGAAAGAACCAACCGTTTTAGATGAAAAGAGCTTGACTGCAAGGATTCTTTACCACCCCATCAACCCGCACAGAAGATATGGTCGTCTCTCCATAGAACGACAACTAGAACAATTAAAAAGAGATAATTTAACACCTAAAGAAGAAATATGGAAGAAATTTGGTCTCGTGCTCGTTAAACGCTATCGAGGAAAATTTACTGCGTGGGAAAAAATCCAATGAGTCAAGAAAGTAAGAACGATACGGAACAAATTTATCCCATCTACATTCTAAGAAGAGCTTACCAGCTGATGCAGTGGCACGTGCGCAAGACCCTTCCCAACGAGGCACTAGGTGCCCTAATAGGTTATCGATGTCAATACCTCGAACATCCATACGTGAAAATAGTCGATGTGG
>JAJRXH010000292.1 GCA_024276395.1 archaeon | reverse complement strand
CCAATTAATCTTATTTTTCAATAAGGTTAGCTGCTTGAGGATGAGTGCGAGTTTAGCTAGAAACCATTGATTTAATTGGGCATATTCACCAAAGAATCCTAAAGTTGAGAGGAGAACTCCTGAAACAATGATACTCCCCATTAAGTATGGATCCGTGATCTGTATTTCGAGGATGAGCAAAAAGATGGGAAGAATGATGATGATGAGACCAAGATAAAAGAATACTAGGTTTACAGCAAACACGTTGCTGCCTTTTTTTGCCAAGAAATAAAAACCTGTTCCAAGAATGGTAATTAAAAATCCAATTACTAGGAAAAACAACCCGATCTTGAAGATGAACAATTGAGTGCTGGGACTCGGAGCCATGGAGCCCGCTATTAAAGTCATGGTTGAAGTTAACGTGCCAAATATTCCAAAAAAAATCATTTTACGACTATTCGTAGCAGTTATCTTCATTTTTTTCCCTCATATAACTTGGCGTTTTTTTGCAACACCAGATTTATGCTCCTATTCATGATGGATCCTTGTCCTTGTCGCTCGTTAATCATATCACTTCGGGAAAAGATTGGTCAGCCTGTTTCTTCTTGATGATCTCTTCTTCTGGTCTGGTCAAGTAGGCCTGCCAAATCAAGATGCTTCCCACAAGACCAAGGGTAATGCTGATGCTTATGCGGACCAAGACTGGAAATTCTGGTAAGGGAAGGATTTGTAATCCATTGGGCAATATGAGGTTTGATATGACTTGAAACGAGATTAAGAATGATAATGATGCACCTAACGCGTATGAAATTAATTTCAATCGATGGCTAATCCATCGAATGGCGACCTTCAGCAATCGTGATAACTTTTGGAGGAGGATGTACACTCGGTCGCCTCCAGCTATGAGGAGGAAAAATAAGGAAAGTGCTAAAAAATAAGGATTTCTTTGAGTTATGGTTGCAATGAACGAGAAAATTGATGCTATCAGAGCAAGTAAGCGGATGATGTCTTTCCAATACTCTTGGATGATGTCAAGGTGAGAGTGAAGAAAGATGCTAATTCTAATGACGGTCCACGAGAAAGCTGTGAATCTTATTAAAAACCAGCCCGACTGGATTAATAACTCATTTCTGGTAAGTACACCAATCACAGCGATCATCATCCCAATGAGAACAAGAAAAACTGCCAATGAATCGATTGGGTTCTTTTTTGTCCATTCGACAACAAATTCAGTCAATTCTCTCAACGTCTCCACCAAGAAACGATAAGAAGCGATGGTGTTACCGACAATAATAACCATCACTCCTAAAAGAGTTAACCTGGGATCAGCGGTGAAGAGGCCATCCAAAATGATCAAGGACCCCACGAACGTGGTTAACCACCGAAGCAGCTTGAGACCTTCCGTTTTTAAAAACTTCCAAAACTCCTTTAGCAGGTCCCACGTGTATGCAGCATTTGGAATGATAACCAGAACGATTCCCACGAGTAATAATAAATAATTATCACTAATAAAGCCAATCATACCAATGAACAAGCCAAATGCCGTAATGACGACCCTAAGAATAAGAAACATCTTTTCACTCAGAAATTGGATAGTTTTGTTGAGGGAAGACAAAATGAATTTGATGACACT
>JAJRXH010000291.1 GCA_024276395.1 archaeon | reverse complement strand
TAATGCGATGGAAAGAAATCACCTCCTTTATCAATGAAATGAGAACCATCATCCCGAACTTCTTTCACGATAAAATCTTTTTTAGCGTCAAAACTGTTAAAAGAAAGAATGAAGAAGACCTAAGTGACTAAAGAAATTTAAATTGTTTCGAGGAATTGGTGTCACGTGATTGGCGAGAGGGGTAATCTTGATGACTTCCATCATAAATGAAAAGCGATCATTAGCAATCTTGTTCATCACGTTAACTTTAATCTTTTCACTAATGAGCCTTCCCTTTTCACGATCCACGGCATTAACATACAGAGAAGGCGAATATTTTACGCTGGATGTCAAAACTAACTTAAAAGGAAAAAGCGGATCTTACACGGGATATACTGAGACAGAGTATGAAACCAGACGATATGAAGTCATCAACGTTACTACCAATCAAGTTACTTTCAAGTATGATCGTCATTGGGAATATAGGGATTCAGATGGCGATTCGTCAATAGTAGAAGACACCAATTACTTCATAATCGATCCTGAAACCCGCAAATATCTCAAAGGTACTAACGACGGCGATCCCGATTACTACATTTTTGACTACACGTGGATAAGAATCGATCCCACTTTGCCCAAAAATAGCAAAATTACAATATTAGGGCACACTTTCACGATAAAAGGAAAAACCATATTATATCCCGATCTGTTGACAGCACTTGAAGTAATTGAAGTTGAACTAATCGGGACATACACGTATTCTGTCTACAATAACGATTACGATCCAGACGGCGAACTAATTGTCACCGTGACCAAGGAAACCTATTATTACCATCCGACAACCGGATATATCATCTGGAGCAACTGGAAAGCCTTGGGGAGCACGTCGCTTGGAGATTTTGAATGGAGTGAGACCATAAAAATTACCTCAGCTAGCTTTCCCATTCCCCATAGAAATGACATCGTCTTTCAAAGATATCTTACTGTCATCACCATCCTAACGGGGATGATTTTACTTACGATGGGAATCATTCACATCAAACGCAATAGACACGTCGTCTCCACCATTGCTATGTTAGAAGGCAAAAAACCATTTCCCATTGAAGAACATGATGAAACTCAAACATCTTGGACACCACAACCAATATCATACCAGACACTCTTAGTGGACATTGAGAGTATCGGTGAGAGTACCACCGTGGGACTGGAAGACGGCATTTTCCTCATCATTGATACTAAAGGCTCCATTGGAATCGTGGATACCTTACTAGATCGAAAATTACCGTCCCATATCTTCCCCAACAGAATTGACTTCATCACGATCCTATATCGACTAGCGCTTGGCGTGACAAAAACTGATAGCGATGAATTACAAGTGCTATCCACCTGGGCACCTGAATTCGCAGCACGATTAAAGTACACCAAGCGATTTGCCCAACCAGACATCGAAGCACGCAAGATATTTCTGAATGAACAAGTAGATAAAGACTTGCGGAGATCTAATAAGGAATTTCTGGAAATTGCGACGTTATTAGCAAGAAGAAAAGTTCTTGACTACTCATATGGACAAGCTCCTCTTACCGTCATGTCCCATTACCGCAAAATACAGATGACCTTGAGATATGAGCCCCAGAAAGTCTTACTGGTCGGCGATGATGATCTCTTGTCCATATCATTAGCAAGGCGTGGAATTACAGTAACCACGATTGAAATTGATCCTTATACTTGTGCACTCATTAGTGGCATTGCGAGAGAAGAAAACCTCCCCATTCGGCTCTATCAAGTCGACTTACGTGAGCCGCTTCCTAGTGGAATTGATGACCAGTTTGACTTGTTCATTGCTGACCCAGATTTTACCATCGAGTCATTTGCATTATTCCTAGTTAGAGGATTAAGTCGAGTCAAGATAGGTGGCATTGGACTAATAAATTTTGAAAACAAGCGCGGTCAACGTTACAAGGCAAGAAAAATCCTCCAGTATCTTGGTGTTCACGTGGTTGAGGTCACGAAAGAACCATGGAACTATGTCGTAATCCGCAATGAACGCGTTCCAATACACAGCTATTACACGGGAAAATCAGTCATCGTTGACTATAAACTCGATTTTGTCATCAAGATTGCACGTTTTTCCTCCATCATGTACGTGATTCAACGAACTCCTGAAACAAAAATTTTGCTGGATTCTGAAGAATCGTTAATGGGAGACCCAACGGTGATTTATGATTACGACAATTGAAATCAAAATAAAACCAATCAAAAAAGCAAAAATCATCTTACTGGCCACGAAAAAATACGGACTTCCCGATGTTGAAACTTGGGTCAGCAAAGAAAAGCTGCAATTATTTCTTGATTGGGGAATAAACGTGGCATTTGGTGCTTTCCCGCCACATAAAAAGCTTCCAGTAGGAGTAATTGTCGGTGGATTGGAAGAAGAAGGCCGGATATGGATCGAGGCACTAGCAGTAAATAAAAAATGGAGGAAAAAAGGTATCGCCAGAGCACTAGTTAATGAGGTCGAAACTATAGGAAAAAAACGCAACTATCGAGCAATATTCGTTGACGTCGATGATGACAATCTTGAAGGACTCTCTTTTTACTTTAAAATCGGATTCAAAGAGATGGGCCAAATCAAGCAATATTATTACGATAAAACAACAGCCCTAATACTCATGAAACCCATCATTGAAGATTGATAACTCACCAGTTAGAAGTCTTATCGGTTTAACGGTGATCTAGACGGATTCACTTCGAGAGAACATCGCCAAATAATTAGAAGAAAGACCGACTCTGAACCAAAAAGTGAACTCTCATGATGGGATGATTCACATTTTTTTTAAAGATGGAACAATAATTCTCATCTTGAGGAAAATTTCAATGACAAACCACGAAGCTCTTGTCAAACTATTAGAACGAGATCAGCGATTCAAGATCATCTCCAATCATAACAACAAGATCGAACTAATCAGCAAGATACCTAATGATTCAATAAAATCTATCTTGATAAATAACATTGATGCCACGATAACAATCAAACATATCCCTAAAAGCCATTTCATTCCAAGTCCACTCTCTGTCTCAATCCATTTTTTGAATGATCACCTGACCATCAAATCCGGACAAGACACGTTGAAAAAGACGCTGATTCAGGAAATAACATCGAAGAATAGTCTAGACCGAAATGCAAAGATGTTCAATTCCGTTTATATTGAAAAAAAGACGCATAATCAAATACGCAAGCATTTCAAGTTGCGAACTGTTCCACAATCCTCTGAGCAATGGGAACAACTCCTTCACTTGATTGGAGAATGGGAGGAAATTCTAAAAAAATTATTGTCAAGTCAAGTTAAATCATCATTTCAAGCCATCAATCCTAAGAAACAAAAGTTCCATCACGAGCGGCTGGCCAGTAAAACAGCTCATTCCCTAATCAAAAAGAATTTTCCAGAATCCCACGAAATTCCGAACTGTTTCAAGCTCATTGTAATGAGAACTGAAAAGTACGAGTATAGTGGAACAAAACTTCTCGTAAATCCCATTGTTGGCGTGTTTAAACAGATTAAATGGATCTGGAAACGTAATGATCCAGACACGAACATAAAACCAGTCTTACTTAAAGCCATCGGATCACTCCGCCCAATAGATGATAGTCCACCCTTCAATCTAATAATTAAGCTGAAAGATGACGATCTTACCATCTGTGGATCAAGTGAACACATCATAAAAGAATTACAGGAAAAGAAGCACAACTTAGAGAAGCTTCGACAACTTAAACACTTTGGAGGCCATGTATTTATCAACAAGCTCCCTAACCGCACGATATGCGTTGAAATGATTCATGGCCTTTGTGAACACGATATCGAAATCGCATATAGCGTGATACAGGATATTGGATGGACCGTCGAAATGGCCTGGTATAGTGACAGATTGTTCCGAACAAAAAATTCTGAAGATTTATAGTCAGGTGCCGACATGCATGCATACATATATGCATGCATCCGCTAGTTTTAAATCTCTTGAATCATCAAAGAGGTGGATCTCCATAGAATGCTTGAACAAAACCATATAGAACGAATTACCTTCTTTTCAATGCTTGCAGACGAAGTCCGATATGCCATCATTAATTGCCTTCTAGAGCTGAAGAAAGCAGCAGTCAGCCAATTGATTAAACAAATAAAAAAACCACAGACACTTATTTCCTATCATCTCCGTTGTCTGAGAGACTGTGACATTCTAAAGGTCAAGAAGCCATCCTCAGATAAAAGAAAAAGATTTTACTATCTTCACGACGAAAAAATGATTAGAACCTTGTTCTTTCTCGTCGATGATCTACTAGGATCCATTAACGAATCAGAAAAAGAGCAATATTCCGCATTTTTCGAAAAGGAACTACCGATTCGAGCGCAATTCTTCACGATGATAAAAGATGAGGTAAGACACCGAATTCTCATATTATTATTAAACAAAAGAGAAGCAACCGTTTCTGAAATATTGATGGAAACGAAGAGAGCACAAACACTTGTCTCTTACCATCTTCGATGTCTAAGAGATTGTGGCCTATTAGATGTCAAAGAAGACGATAAAGATAAGCGCAAGCGTGTCTACTACCTAAGAAATCCTCGAATCATCAAAGCCATCTTTAACATTGCCGATGATTTCCTAAAAGCACACCAGATTTGTAAGGACTATCCAGCTTGCCGCACTAATAATCGTGCTTCATCGTCCACAACCAAGCATTAGCAAATCTTCATTATTGGAAGCAACTGCTCCGCTGCTAGAAGCTAGAAGAAATGTCGTGGGATGAAAGTGAAAGAGATGAAAAAACAAAAGAAAAAAATCCTGTTCATCTGTACTCATGACTCAGCAAAATCCCAAATAGCCGAAGGATTACTAAATGCATTTCGTGGTGATGCGTAACAAGTCCATGGCGTTCCTTCGAATTCATTAGTGGTTTTAGATTGTTGATGCGAGATATCAATTCCTACTTCAGCCATAACTTTAAGAGTTACTAGATCATGGCTGTTGCTTCAAGTCCGGTGCTATAGGCTAACGTTTCTCGACATTGTTGTCATAACTCGTGATCATACAAGAAAGGGATGTCTTTTCTTTCCTAACAGCAAAAAATCATTCATTGTACGTTTACTGATCCAAGAAAGACGAGAGGAAGCAAAAAAGAGATCTTAACAGACTTTCAATCTGTTGAGACGAGATCAAAATATGGATCGGAATATTTTTGTTAGTGGACATCTTGAATGAGAGAAAGTCGTGGTTTTGATCGCGTTTACAATAAAAGATGCTCTTCAATGGTCAAACAAACCAAGAAAATCGTGATGATTTTTCAAAATCCCATTCAAAAAAAGAAAATTCGATAAAAGTATCAAACTTTCTTCTATCATGAGATGAAAGCTTGAATTCCTTGATGCGGATGGACCAACATCAATACTGTTTGAATCAGCATTATCACGCCGATGATGAGCAGAAATGGGGACCACGCCATGATATCCAGCAAGGCATCAATCTGTCTTTCAATCAAATAGACTGCAATGAACACGATGAGAATGATCATGAATACTAGCACGAACGGTAACCACAGAGGCAAGTGAATACCAAAAATGGTCAACTGATCACTACTAGCCACCCAGAACACCACTAATACCAGTAATATCACGCCAACAAGGATGGTCACGATTGCTGTCCCTGGGATATCGCGAAGGGGTTTAGCCAAGAGCATAACGGCAGCTAACGTGAATAATAGAATGGTCAGCCATTCAAATCGCACGTTCTCATTCTCAAGAAATACTCTTTCAATGCCAAATAATACGGGGGTTGCGATGGAAAGCATTGCAGCTACAATAGATAATACCCTAATGATCCGGGATTCTGTGTCTTCTTCAGGCCCTGTCCCAATCACGGGCACGCGGGCAAACATCCGATCAACTGCATATAACAAGGAAAAAAAACCGACAATTCCCATTATGACGAAATCTAAGTCATATACGTATTGCAGAAACGACATGATGAACACCTCGTTGTCGAGTAACTGATTTTACATCAAGCTTAAGAATGTTTTGACCAAAAGAAAAAAGAAGAAATAAAATCACGTGCCGTTAAAAACACGAGAAAAGGCTGCTTACACGTGATATGCATAAAAAAAGGGAGTTACCAGTCAGCAACAGCCGCCTGAACCACAACTACACCCGGTACCACAGGCAGCATCCTCCATTTGAGAAAGATTTGCATTCGTGATGACGAAACCTCCATCGCCCTCTGTCATGTAATCCACCTTTGAGCCTTGGACATATTGGAATGACATGGGATCAATCACGACTTTAAGGATGCCTTTATCCACGATAATATCATCCTCTCGAATCTGGCGATCGAGAGCCATACCCATTTGGATGCCACAGCATCCTCCTTGAACGAATAAACGCAAGTATAGTTCTTCATCATATTGCTTCATCACTTCTTGAATCTTCTCAAGTGCTGTCTCTGTAAGTTCCACCGTTTTTTCCAATTCCGAGTTAGACACCATCATTTACTTTCACCTATGCTTGAATGAATTAGGCATATTTAAAAAGATTGTCTTAGAGCCGAAAGAAGATAAAAAACGTGTAACAGCTCCATAAAAACAGATTAAAGATAAATGAACTAGCTAGCCGCAATGAGAGTGATTGAATGGG
>JAJRXH010000290.1 GCA_024276395.1 archaeon | reverse complement strand
TTGAGTATCTTCCACCATGACTACAGCATCAGCACCTAACGGAATGGGTGCACCAGTGCTAATTTCGACAGCTTGTCCATTAGCTATAACTTCATCAAATGTTGACCCAGCCATTATTTCTCCAATGACCTTGAGCTTGACTGGGTTCTCTTCGTCAGCTCCAAAAGCATCAATGGCTTTTACTGCGAAACCGTCCATTCGTGCTCTATCGAAGGGAGGGACATCGATTGGAGCTGTTAATGTTCTTGCAGCTACTCTTCCCAACGCCTGAGTTAATGGAATCATCTCTATCTTTCTCATCTTGTCGAACTTGATAGCACTGAAAAATTTTTTTCGTGCTTCTTGGACGGAAATTAATTTCTTAAAGATCTTTCTTCCCATGATGATGACCTCAATGATTGCAGGAAGTTTCATTAACCGCTTTAGGCTAAAAATAATGCAAGAGTTTAACTTGGACAACTGATCCTTCAGGGAAACCTTCTGAATCTTCTGGAATTTCTAATAAGGCATCTGCTCTTGTTATGGAGCTTAGGATCCCTGCACCTCTTCGTCGAATTGGTACGAACCAATAATCACCATTCTCGTCTACTTCTATTTTTACCCTGACCAAGTCCTTGATTCCCGGAGTACCTGAAATTCTCTTTTTCATTCTTCCACTGATAATTTCTCCAGGTTTGTGCTTGTATTGGTGACCTTGTAATTTTTGCAATAGGGGTCGTGCAAATAGTTCGTAATTAAGGAACACGGCAACTGGATATCCTGGAAATAAAAGGACAGGCTTGTTTTTCACGATGGCGAGTCCCATTGGCCTACCCGGTGTGATGGCAACGCCATGGACTAAGATTACAGAGTCATCAATTTCATTCACGACTAGCGGTACTAGATCTTTCGTTCCAACGGATGTTCCACCACTTATCATCAGGACATCAGCTTGCCGAAGACCTTCGAGTATTTTTTCCTTGATGTCATCTTTTTCATCCTTGGCAATTCCTAGATCGATGGGAATGCCACCGTCTTCCTTGATGAGACTTTTTAGCATTATTCTGTTCGAGTCAACAATCTTCCCAGGGACATCGGGATTGAATTGTTCCATGAGTTCATTACCGGTTGACATCACGGCTATTTTCGGTTTCTTGTAGACATCCACTCGTTCCATTCCTATTGATTTAAGAAGTGCTAGGTCGGTTGGTGTCAAGATTCTTCCTTTCATCAGAATGACTAATTCTTTAGATATGTCTTCTCCTCTTTTGGCTACATTTTTCCAAGGTGTCACTGAATTCATTACTTGAATGATGTTGTCACTAATGGTTTCTGTGTGTTCTACCATGACCACTGCATTAGCCCCATTTGGCATTGGTGCACCAGTGCTGATTCGAATGGCAGTCCCATTTGAGACCGCTTCGGTGGGTACATCTCCGATCTCAACAGTTCCGATTACCTTTAATTCTACCGGATTTGTTGGAGATGCACCAAAGGTATCTTCTGCTTTAACGGCATATCCATCCATTGCAGCGCGATCGAAGGGAGGGATATCTACAGGTGCCACAACATCCTTGGATAAAGTTCGGTGCAAGGCCTCCTCAGCGGTGATTTGCTCAGTGTCAGTAGTAAAATGGATTTTTGATAAAAACCGTTCACGAGCCTCATCTACTGGAGTGAGTTCGTGAAATCCTTGCATTCGCACATCCTTGAGCATCGATTTTAACCTCCATGATACATTCTGGTCTCATCACAAAAGGATTATGATCTTTCCAATAGTTGCCGTCCAAACTTCGGAGGTATTTCAATAACACATTAAAATTTCAGTGAAATAAAGGAACATAGAGGATGTATTTGCTGGGCATTGTTCCTTCACGTGAAACAACCTCGTGGCTGCAGATCTAGGTTATGTTGGTTTACCATTAACATCTGGAGAAATTAACTATATAAATGATCTTAAAATTTGTATGAATCCACCTCCTATCATCATAGATCGGAGAAGGTTGCTAGATGTTAAGAAAAACACGGTGGAGATTATTTACCCTGGTGCTGGATGGATTCCCTAGTAAGATTCCTTATCAATGAATTGTAAAATTGTTTTGCTTAATCAATCCAAGGGAAGATGAAAGGAGATGAAATACTGTATTTTAACTAATGTTTACAATGAAAAAGGGAATATTGAGCCAATTTTCAGAGAGATAATGAAACAATCAGTAAAGCCTGTTCGATGGCTTTTTATTGATGATGGGAGCATTGACGGTACAACAGAAGAATTAAGAGAATTATGTGAGCGATATTCTAGTTTACCAGTTTTTGTGGTAAATTTACCAAAGAAAGATCGTGGAAACTTAGATACGTTAGGTATAACACTAAAAAGAGGGATTGAGCAGTTAAAAAAAACATTTCCTAATGAAAAATATGATTATTATGCAAAGTTAGATATTGATACAAGATTACCAGGGGATTATTATGAGAAAATGCATTATTTTTTTGAAAGAGATCCTAAATTATTGATTGCTTCTGGAACAATAATTAGCAATGGATGTGAAGAATTCAATAGAAGAAAGTTTGCATGCGGTAGTGGATTGGTAGTAAGAGCAT
>JAJRXH010000289.1 GCA_024276395.1 archaeon | reverse complement strand
TAATTTCCTCTCTTTTTAATCCAAAACGTGTATCACGGAGAAAAAATTCTTTTTTTTTATAAAAAAATTCATAAACACCATTAAACCCTCATTCATACTAATCACGAAGAATGACAATTTTATCACACTTTGGATGATGATGGAGACAATTACTTCATACATGACGTGATAACAAGAAAAATAAAAAGTTTCAATGGAAAGAAATGATATTACTCATTATTGAGTCGAAGGATGTAATATGAGTAAACTATTTTAATGAATGAAAATCACGTTTAAATGAAAAATAAAAAAATAACCATCTTTAGTAGAGTCAACAAGTATCATTCATCGATCGGTGATCTCTTTGAACCATTCATTTAACAATAAGATGAACAAAGCCATTAAATTGATGCGATCTGGAAAACCTATCGTGATTTTTGACGCAGAAGAACGAGAAGGAGAATGTGATCTAGTATTTCTTGCTGATGGAATCACTCACCATGGCATTGCCCTTCTGAGAAAAGCTGCTGGCGGACTAATATGCACTTGCATCACATCCGATCTCGCTAACTTAATAGGTCTCCCTTTTCTAGAAGATATATTGTCCTTCGCACGAGAAAAATACCCAATAATGAAGGACTTAACTGGAAAAAGACTTGATTATGACACTAGATCTTCTTTTTCCCTTACCATTAATCACAAAGACACTAGAACTGGAATTCCAGATATCGAGCGAGCATTAACAATCCAAGAGATTGACAATCTTGCAAAACACGCTGAACATCTTGTTAAGACCCACGTAAATCTAAAAAACAATCATCATTCCATTTCGACCTTATTCACGGAAAATTTTCGGTCACCAGGCCATGTCTTTCTGTTAATCGGTGCAAAAGATCTAACGGAAACACGGCAAGGACACACGGAACTAAGCCTGGCTCTGGCCTCAATGGTCACGCGAAGAGCATTTCCAGTTACGGTTATCTGTGAAATGCTTGATGACCAGACTGGAAGAGCAATGACTATCTCAAAAGCGGAAAAATGGGCACAAAGGCACGAAACCATTGTCCTTAATGGAGAAGATATCCGCATTCAGTTCAAGTACTGGATGGATACCAATGATCTTTCTTCTTCTTTTTTGTCCCATGATGAAGAAAAAGGGAGGATCAAACAATGGTAACAGTTGGAATCGTGGATACTACCTTTGCCCGCTATGATATGGGAAAAATCGCTCTCAATACCATTCAAGAGCTAGCACCTCATATCACCGTGATAAGAAGAACTGTCCCTGGAATCAAGGACTTGCCGGTTGCTTGTAAAATTTTACTCGAAGAATTCAATTGTGAAGCGGTAATGGCAATCGGCATGCCAGGACCAAAACCAATTGATGCTCAATGCGCTCACCAAGCATCCATTGGATTAATCAATTGCCAACTAATGACAAACAAGCACATCATCGAATGTTTCGTGTTTGAAAATGAAGCGGGGTCTGAAGACGAATTAATCGATATCTGCAAGGACCGCGCTAGAAAACACGCTGAACATCTAGTGAGAATTGCCCTTAATGACCAAGAATGGTTTACAGCACGGGCTGGTCGTGGATATCGTCAAGGACATCCCGATGCTGGCCCACTTCTCTAGATCTTGGAATCAGTTCATCATCCTATTTTATGGAGGTTTTGATTGAATGGAAAACTCTAAAATGAACATTGGATTAGTGGTATCTGAATTCAACATGGACATCACCCTTCAAATGCTCGAGGTAGCGAAAGCACATGCCGATTTTCTAAAAGTGAAAATCGCTTCAATAATTTTTGTTCCAGGAGCCTATGACATGCCATTAGCCATCAAGAAACTACTAGAAAGGGAAGACATCCACGGAGTGGCCACATTAGGCTGCGTGATCAAGGGAGAAACCAAGCATGACGAAGTGGTCGTTACTCACGTGGCCAGAAAAATCACGGATCTCTCACTGCAATTTGATAAACCAGTTTCACTTGGAATAATGGGGCCTGGATTAACACATGCACATGCAAAGGCAAGAATTGAAAAATATGCCAAGAGTAGCATTGAAACGGTTGTAAAACTTCTACAAAGATTGTATTAAACAAGACAAACAGAAGGGGGACGTCCGACAAGGTCGAAAAGTCAGTCCTCCGAGGAAAAAAGCATGATTCCCATTAATAATAGAAACATTAAATTTAACCAAAAACTTAGCAAGAGAGTAAAAATTGAAGCAATGGCAAGATTACCTAGTCAGTTCGGTAATTTCACTATCATTGCCATATCTGACCTAGTAGAAAAGAAAGAACATGCTGTTTTGGTAAAAGGTAATGTATGGAACGAAAATGATGTACCTACAAGGATTCATTCAGAATGTCTCACTGGAGATGCTTTTGGTTCACTCAAATGTGACTGCCGTGAACAGCTGATCTTGTCATTGCGTTACATTGAAAATCATGGAGGTATTCTCATCTATTTAAGGCAAGAAGGACGTGGAATCGGATTCATCAATAAAATCAAAGCTTATTCACTTCAAGATGAAGGCTTAGATACCGTTGAAGCAAATATCGCGCTTGGTTTCAAAGTAGATCTTAGAAAATATGATGTTGCTGCAGAAGTGCTCAAAATTCTTGGAGTTAATTCCATCCAGTTGCTGACAAATAACCCAGACAAAATGAAACAACTAAGAAAACTGGGAATCAAAATTACCAGGAGAATTCCATTAATAGCTGAACCTAACGAATTTAATTACCGCTATCTCCTAGTAAAAAAACAAAAATCTGGACATTTAATTGATGAAAATATCTTTGCTCCATTAGGAATTGAACAGCAAGAAACCATCTTTTGGAAAGATTCAGATGACAAAAACACGAAAAATACAGGAGGTAAGTAAAATGAAAGTCAATGAAAAGGAAATCCCCGTGTTAAAAGAACTAAAATACATAGGGCCAGTTTTCATAATGATAGCAGCTTTTCTATGGACTCTAGATGCATTCTTTAGAGAAGGACTCACCAAACACTTTGAGTCATTACAAATCGTCTTTTTAGAACATCTAATTATCGTGATAGTGATTCTTCCTTTAATCTTGCGATACCTGCCCGAACTCCAACACTTTACCTTGAAAGAATGGGGTGCACTTATTTTCATTGGCTGGGGTGGTAGTGCCTTGGCAACAGTGGCCTTGACAGAGTCTTTCAAGTTAGGAGTAATCACGATGACAGTCCTTCTACAGCAAACCCAACCGTTCATTGCCATTGCCCTTGCCTATGTTCTGTTAAAAGAACGATTACCAAAAGGATACTTCATCCTCGCCATCATGGCTACCATTGGCGTGTTCTTCATCTTCTTTCCGTTTCTCACCAATTATACAGAAGATCTCAAGCAGCTATTAGTAGTAATTACTGACCCAGACTTCTTCATCAAGGGGACTCTACCTGGAATTTTAGCCCTGATTGCTGCTTTTTTTTGGGGTGGGAGTACAGTTTTTGGAAGATTTCTCCTCGAACATTCCGATAAAAAACTCGAATTCCAGCAAATGACAGCTTATCGATTTTTCGTGGCTTTTATCTTTCTCACGATCACCAACGTGGCCCTAACCTTGAGTGGGATCAAGTTCCCAACAGCTGGCGTCATTCTCGACAATCTGATGCCCTTACTTTTCATTGCCCTCATTGTGGGACTGTTATCGCTAACTCTTTATTATTTTGGTCTCAAAAATACTCATGCCACTGTGTCAACGATCTGTGAGCTCTTTTATCCACTCTCAGCCTTTGTCATCTTGCCATTTCTACTTAGTGAGAAAATTTTCATAACACAAGTCATTGGTGGCATTTTACTCATTGCTGCTTCAGGAATACTTTCATTTCTTTACGCACGATACATAATCGAACTAGAAAAAATCAACATTGGACCCAAACCAGCATCAACTGTCAGCTGAGGTACACCAATCTAACATCGAATGCAAGGACGGTAGGCGACAAGTATAAATATTCTTTTTTCATTCTTTTTACTCGAAAATGAAAAAAACAAGACAACAAGAATCATTGATCTGGAAAAGCCTTCTAAAAGAGTGTTCTTGCAAGCAAGAAAAGTTTCTGAATGAGTTCAGCAAGTTGAATCCCGAAGTTTCACCTTCTGAGATCAAGCGAGTGATGCGTTTCATAACAGAATTTCTCATACTTATAAAATTCTTGGAGTCCCTTCGGGAAATTAACAATGAAGATACGGAATTAATCACGACATTTGACCAAGATCTTGAACTTGATGTTCATCACGACAAGTGGTTAAATCTCTTATATGATGTTACCAAGTTCGAGACCGTAGAAAGTTTCATTGATTGGTTATCTAAATCATCTGCAAATCCCAGAATCATACCCACCTTATTTTTATGGAAAGAAAGATTCCAGCAAGATTTCAATTGGAAGCATTTCCCTCAAATGAAGATATCGAAGAAATTCTTGAAGGAGCTAAGTGAATTATTTCAACACTGGAATTGGGAGGTAAGAGAATACCGAGGGCAGTTAAAGAAAAACACCATCACTCCAGCGATTTTTGGATTTTTACTTGAATATCAATATTCCCATCCAGAGTCAAAAAAGAAAACTGGAAAGTATTACACACCACGTTTCATTTGTGATTTCATGAGTACTCTAAGTTTATTAGCATGGTCTGTAGCAAGTGATGATGATCAAAAACCTATCATTACTAAAAAAGAAATCACTACCATCCTTGAAAATACCGATAAATTGTTTTCATCGCAAATTTACCAAGTTCATTCAATTCTAAATGAAAAAGACAATCATCAATCTCGGAAAAATCCCATGGTTTTAGACAACTCTTGTGGTTCTGGGGAGTTTCTTCT
>JAJRXH010000020.1 GCA_024276395.1 archaeon | reverse complement strand
CCTTACCATGGAGGAAATAATGAGAAGTGATCCGAATTTTAAAAAACACGTGAATGAAACCGTCATTCAAGGTGTCCCCATTAGAGATGAGCACGTTCAACGACTCTTGAATTATCTTGACAAGATGATAAAAGACACGAGAGAGGAGATCATTTCTCTAGCAAGAGAAGAAGGAATCATTAGTCCTAACCAAAAAAATTTAGCAATCATTGCTGGTCAGATTCCAGTAGATCAAGATCTCCGCGATAGATACAATTCATTGCTCATGATTCGAAAATACGTGACAGCAATGATGCCTTACAAGTTCAAGCCCCATCTCAAGCGCATTCCAGGCCTTCCCAATGAGTTAGTCGAGTCCATCCCATCTAAATCTTCAAAATTACAAGCACTTCCCAAGTTACTTGAGGAAGGCGGTAAAAAAGCAATCATCATGGTATCCTATGTTCATTCTGGCGAAATAATTCAGAAATACTTGGAGTCAGCTGGATATGAGACCTTTTTCATTTCTGGTCAAGTTAAGAATAAAACGACAGTCATTGATGCCTTCAAGTTGTCCAAGAACGAGAAATCTGTTCTCATTATGACTCAAGTTGGTGAACGAGATCTTGACATTCCAGAAGCAGGCTTGATTATTGTCTTTGATACCATCAACACGACTAAAACCATGTACCAAAAATTTAAGCGATCTCGTGGTGGTAAGGTTCTTTGCTTGTATCATGAAAAGACGAGTGAAGAAGAAAAAGTGAAAAGGATTTTCAAGAACATCCTCTCCAATTATCCCTGGTCAATCACGGTGAAAGAGCCCATGAGACTTCAAAGATCTTTTTGAAACGATAATTAAGGAATGGTGTCTTTTTTTCATTTTCATTGAAAAACGAGATAAAAATAATGGTCAAATAGTTCCACGCTTTTTTTAGTTAATTTTTTATTTGGTTGGCGTGAATCATTTTAAGTAAATAAAGTAAGCTCAAAAACATTACATACGTCATCATCATCTCATACCTTGGCAATGGAAAGTGACGTTTCCACTCGAATGGCAGACGGGATACCAGAATACCAGAATGTATCTAGGAAAAAGAAAAAGGAATCCAGTAAGTATTCATCATCTTGCACTTTAAGGCGTTAATGAGCATTAAATGAAGAATGAAATAAACATGTTGTTGCGATGGTGAATGGGATTTAGAAACCAGACCGTCAAGAGGTCACTCGTTGCTACCATAGCTGATGATGTCTACATTTAACATCGTGGCTAACTTGTAGGCATCAGGATCAACGAATGGTGCCACGATATATAGCTTGCTTGGCTTCACGCCTTCTTTTTCTTCGTACAAGGTGGCGATGCGTGCTAATTCAGCAACATCTGCACGTCTGGCACGGGACTTACATTCTAAGAGCCAGTGTTCACTGTTATGAATGACGATGTCCACTTCCACCTCGGCGGGATGTCCAAACACAATTCCTTTTTCATCAAGGGCGACCCAATTCTTGACCTCCACGTTAAATCGTTCCTCGAAGAACTCGCGAAAGGCGTTCAGGATGGCCCTTTCGTTATCACGCCCCCATCGGGCACCCAATGCACCAATCATATTATGGAGTTGCTTGATTTCGGCTTGGAAGTCTTCGCGGAGTTGCTTGATTTCGGCTTGGAAGTCTTCGCGGAGTTGCTTGATTTCGGCTTGGAAGTCTTCGCGGAGTTGCTT
>JAJRXH010000288.1 GCA_024276395.1 archaeon | reverse complement strand
GCCACGTGAAAGAATAGTGAGAAACAGGCGAATGCACGATGCCACCATTTTCAGTTATCTCTGAAAAATCAATTCTTCCCAGACCCATTACTCGATAAAGTTCAGCAGCATGGTTCAGAACGGTCATGGAAAATTCTTCACGGTTTTCATCAGATGGTTCTGAAAACACGTTTAACAAGGCTGCATGTACGACTTCTGCTGCAGCTTTCTTTTGAATGTCCACCATCTCATCTGGTAAAGCATCTTCGAGAGTTCGTTGAAGAAAGCAATTGTAATGATGACAATGAACCACTACACGTTGTCCACCAATGCGAAAGGCATTTCGTTCTAAATCACGTTCAATTTCTACGTTTTTGGGGCTTTCAGTACTCATCATTTCTTCCTCCTTTGAAGAAGTTTTCTCCACCATCGGCGTTTTTTCTCTTCTTTTTGCTTTTTCATGCGTGAAATTGTCAATCCCAGATCACTTAAGGCCTGTTTAACCATGGTTATGTTTTCCTCTGAATCAGGGACATCTTTGGCTTTTGACAATGGAATCCTTGTCCTTATGATGAGTCTATATAGTGAGATCTCACCAAACTGCTCTCTTACTTGCTCATATATCTCATGAATTTGCTTTCCCATTATTTGCACCTCATCGACAATAAGATCAAATCACGCAAGTGTATCAGCTTTAGACCTTAAAAAATGAAGCAATTCCTCCTCAAATCTCTCTAGCATAATCCTATTTCCATCCCTACTAGTAAAGAAAACTTGGATGCGCTTGCTACCAATTACCGTGGTGACCTCGAAAGTCTTAGTTTTTAGCTTGATTAATGGTCTTGCAAAATGATGAATGATGACATCACCATATTTTTCTAGAAACGTGACGATAGCAGGGGGAATTTCAGAATAGTGGTGATAAGTGATCCTGGGATATACGCATCCTCTTGATCTCGTGATGAGAATTTTTCTATCATCATCCTTGCTTTCTGGATTCATCATTTCAAACTTGGATTCCAAGATAACCAACACCATTACCAAAGAACGGGACGATCGTGTTTAACTACCGTTCCGTTTTCTTTAAGTAGCAACGGATTGATCCAGCAAATCATTTCCGAAATGAGTTTTTCAGGATTATTCGCATCATCACGAGGCTTTTTTCCCAACTTTTGAAAAGTTTCCTCCAAGAGTTCAATGTGATCCTTATCTTGAATCTCTAAAGAGTTTCGTGATGTTAATAAAAGATCTACTTGATCCCAAAGACTTGATATGATTGCTTTGAATTTCTTGAGACGTTCTAATGGTGTTAAGTCACGAGAATCATTCCATTGATGACTCAAGTAACGAAACGATTGGAATTTTGATCTTAGAAGTAACTCATATCCGTGGAGTGAAATGATTTGATATCCCAATTCCTCGAGAACAGACTGCATATCTTCAGGTGCTAACAACAGACGATGCAAGTCATCTGGAGATACTTGGAGTGTATAGTCTTTAATTTCACATAGATTCGAAAGTAGCTGGATGATAGGATAAAGGTCACTTATTTGGGAAGGTGACCCCACGAGTGCTACGGGATACCCAACTAGAAGTGCCGATACGATTGCTGGTAATTGCTGTTCCAATATGCTCACAAGCAGCTCAATGGCTGGTATTTCTTCAAAGTTTGGAACGTCCCTTGTCATTATGGAAGTTATTACTTTCGTTGCATTCTCTATAGGAGTAAGTAAAATTTCTTTCCCTTTAAACTCTGCTGGATTTCCAACGATACCTTTCTTCACGATATCTTGAATTATTCTGTCAGATAAGGAAGCAAACACGTGCTTCAAGAATGCTATTATCTGAAGTT
>JAJRXH010000287.1 GCA_024276395.1 archaeon | reverse complement strand
TTTAGAATTCCACGCAAGGGCCCCTTAAATACGGCATAAATGTCATAAATTGCCAGTCCTATTAACACGAAGATCGTTGACAACACCGGAAAATAAACACCTAGATATGACCCTACTGCAGCTCCGAACATCACGATGGCACCATTTCTTACAACCATGGGAACCCAACGGACATTAATCATCACCATGAAGCCAATGATTCCAGAGATGATAGATGAGCCGAATACCAAGAAAAGATACATCCAAGTCAAGAAAGTGATCAGCTGATGATTTTGTAAGAAAGGAATCATTCGTATCATGAAATTAAAAAAATCCATCAAAACAAGGCCATAAAAATGAAGGCCAAGTACAAAAGCTGAGAAACCAAGGATTGCCCCAAATAACAGTTGCACGATAGAAAGAAGACCTTTTCTCATGAGGAACAAAATCACGACCCCACCACTAAAAGCCATGAACACATAGATGAGCATGTTAACAAGTCCAACTTCCGCTTGATTTGAACGTGCCTCATTAGGCTGGACGGGAGCTGCCGATGGAGGAGGGGTTTGTTCCAAATTAAAATAATAATTCAAGGTAGATTGTGATATGATGAGCACGATAATTAAGCAAACGATGATGGGTAGGAAAAAACGGATGGTATACGTTCGAAAATCGACTTCTTGACGAGCCATTAAAGTCCCTCGAATGTTTCAAGTGAGTTTTCAAGTATTCACTGAAAACTTATTTTTTAATACTTATAGAAGAGGGTAAATATATTTCGCGCGAACGAAAAAATATATTGGAGTGCATTCCTAGAAAAGGGGTAATCAAAATAGAGGAGTCAAAATAACTAAACTTGATAGTAATATTCTCCAATGGAACGTTGATGCCGATCAAGCCGGCTATTTGGCTTATTCAGTCTTGCTCGTCCCGTTTCGGCATCCCGTCTAAACGTGACATCAAGATGAGCCAAGAATAGATTCATTCCTTCTTTCTTTGATGCTGGGCTTAAGGCTTGGCCATGTACTCCAGGCTTTCCCATGAATAACATGATACGATCAGAAAGTGCATCGGCTATTTGAATGTCGTGTTCAATGGTCATAACCGCTTTTCCCTTCTTTCCAGCATGATGTCGAATGGTTCGAGTTACTTTCAAGCGTTCTTCCACATCTAAAAAAGCAGAGCCCTCATCGATGATGTACAAGTTAGCATCTTTAGCGAGACAAGCTCCCACGTAAACTCGCTGCAGCTCACCACCAGACAACTCGTCTAATGTCCTATCTAGCAAGTGACCAATTGACAATGGTTGAAAGATGTATTCTTTCACGAAAGGTGATTGTGGCGATTGATGTGAATAAGCGATGAAAAAATCACGGACCGTTCCATTAAACTCACGATGGAGCACTTGCGGCTTGAAGGATATGCGAATTTCCTTGAAATGCTTGAACAAGTGATGTGCAAACGAAGTCTTTCCCAACCCGTTCTCCCCCATAATGGCAACGACTTCACCTTGATAGATGGTTCCAGGTTCAACATCAAGAACGAAATCTCCACGAGTTAATCGCATCCTTGGATAAGTGAATAATACGTCTTGACCAGTCCAATCACGATCTTTTACCATTCGTTGAAATGTGATTTTCTTGCTACGTATCTTGACATTTTCGTCGCGGATGTAACCTAGTAAAAAGGAGTTGATTCCTTTTTTCACCACATAAGAATGTCTCGTGCAAATTCCGAAAGCATGTGGCTTACCGTACAGGATATGAACTTTATCAGAAGTAAAGTCAAGTATCGCGGTATCATGCTCCACGACGACAACAATCTTGTTTTCATCAGCTAATTCTCTTAATAGACGTCCTACTTGAAGTCGTTGTCGGACATCCAAGTAGGTACAAGGTTCATCCACGAGATACACATCTGCATCCCGCATCAAGGTGAGGGCAAGGGCAAACCTCTGCAATTCCCCACCAGAGAGCTGAGCTGGCTTTCTTTCTAACAAGGCATCAAGACTCAACTCACGCATGATTTCTCGAGGCGTGCGTCGAAGAGAAAAATTATTTGCGGCATACTCAAGGATGGACTTGATGGTTGAGCGCGTTTTCGTGATATACCCTAGATCCTGACGTTTATGAGTGATTGTAATCGAACCATCTGCAATTTTTCGAAACAAGTTTCGCATACTCGAATTCTGAATGGTTCTGATCAATCGAGGATCATCAAAAGACTGTGGTGGTTCTTTAAAATCACCAAGATTAGGTATGATCTCACCAGAAAGGATTGATAAGATAGTTGACTTGCCGATTCCGTTTTGACCAATGATTCCTAACACGATACCAGGCTGCAATTGTGGTAACCCATGAAGTCGAAATGAATTAGGACCATGTTGATGAATGAGCGGGACAGATTCTATTTCAGAAGGAATTCGGACAAAAGTAATGGCATTAATACCGATGTTACGACAGGCTTTCACGCAGATACCACAGTCGATGCACATGTTAGGATTAATTACTGGTTTATCTAGCTTTCTCCAAATTTTAATCACATTTGGATGCTTTTCAATAAGTGGACAGACTTTCATACACAAAGGAGTTGGAGTACCGCATAATCCAGGCTGACAGGCCCGATAATCAATGATGGGCTGACGTTTACTGCTCATTCTTTTTCTCCATGACAATACATCGCGTCTAAACTCTTTAAGTTGTCTTCAAGTATAATCCCACGTACAATGGACATCTTTAAGTAAACTTTAATCTATTTTTAACAATCAAGATTATCAAGCATACTTAAATAGAACGTCCATAAAAAACACTGATAACATTTATAAACGTTGGAAACTCTTAATAGATAGAGTCATCTCATTAAACGGGGAGAAACTCCACCATATCATGCAAAAATCGTGAGGTTTCCATCCCTACTCTGACTCTAAATTTATAAACGCTTCAAGGAGATCATAAAATGAAAGACAAAAAACTGTTGTTTGGGATTTTAGTACTAATACTACTTCTCTCAACTACCAGAATGACTATCTCAAACAACGAGACCAGTAATATCATGAAAACATCTACCACGCATTCTAACGCGAGTACTAACACGGAAAAAGAAGGAGAAATTGCTAGTACCGAACAAAATTGGAAAGTTAGGGAAGGAATTAACCTCGTGTACAACATGACAAAACTTGATTACAACGGCACTCCGTCAATAGATGTCGATGATTATTACAATCAACACGTCGGAGTACTCAGAGAAAACCAATCTTTCGTCTTCACTCCAACATATCTTCCCACAATGATTGACAATGATACAGAAGTCTGGGGAAGAATCGGAAGTGCCACGCTCGAATGGGAGGCTGAGATAACCTACCAATTCGTGCCACCCAATGAGACACTCTCTAACTTGACAGAAGGGCCACCACTACTTTACTTCGTGGCGCCAGTAGGTAATGAAACAGATTTCAACAACACGAAAACAGAATTTGAACAAGCAGGATTCACGGTCACCAATAATGCCACCATCTTTGGAGTCGAATTTCAAAATACTTCCATCACGATCAAGGCATCCTGGTCAAAGTCTAATGGTGTACTAATAGACTGGTACTTCAATGGAACAGAAGAGAACAACACGAAAATAGAAATGCACATCATTCTTTCGCTCTATTTCGATCCCGAATTATATTCACCATACTGGGGGATGACTAATCCTCTCATTGCCTATAACATCTCACGACTCGAATTCAGTAACGGAACAACCCAAATGAATGTTGGAGAACCTTTTGAAGAAGACAACTTTGGTTACCTTGAGGAAGGACAAGTAGCACTTGTCAGTTTTGAGGACCTTACCTTCAATGAAGACGGCCCCTCATATAATGCCACGATGGAAACAGCCACGGGGAGAGTCTCATTCCCAGATCCTTTTGGTGAGGATTCCAATGATGGAGGTCCACCATTCTTTGTTCTCATTTTCCCTACATCAGCTAATGAAAGCTGGTGGAATGATGTAGGCATCTTATTCAATGCTCTTCTAGGTGTTGAAATTCACATCAATGACGCAAGCAGGTTTGGCTTTAAAATCCAGCTAAATGACACGAGTCTCGAGATAATTTGGGAGAAAACCACTGGAATCTTACTCAAGTATAACGTGACCTCGCTGCCATTCGAAACTAGAGATAATGATACCATTGTCACACTCTCATTCGCACTCGACCTAATCATTCGAGATGATGTAGCTAATTGGACTGGATTTTGGGGCGTCTCTGAAGGACAAATCTTTTTGTACCATTTTGACACGATTGATATAGATGGAAACAAAACGATCGAGGCTGGAGAAGGTTATTTTAAAGAGGGACAAAATGCAACACTTCAAATAAAAAACCTTCCACCCAATCCTTTCGGCAATGACACGGAACCACTGTCTCTATTATTATCTAGCCTCACGGGAATTGCAAACGTGTCTGAAGGAAGCATCTTTCCCTCATTTTCAAAGGGACCACCCTTGTTCATCCCAGTCTTCCCACTAGAGGCGAACGGCAAGGCATTCAACTTCCTTGAGGCATTTTATGAAGCAATGGGTGCTTCAATAACAAATGATGCACAAACATTCGGCGTGAAGTTTACGAATGTGGAATTCGAAGGCTTCGTGTATAACCTCACTGCTTCGTGGAACAAGCAAACTGGACTGATAGACTACTATAAACTCGAGATGAAATCTCTTGCCCCTTCTGGAGAGGATTTCTTTGGCAATTCATTCGTGCTAGAATTGACCCTCATCGGTGAGACTAATGAACCTCTATTACCGTCATCTCCAACAAACACTGAAACAACAAGCATTTCCAATACCTCCCAAACAACCACCGCCGGAGGCAGCGAAGCCTCAGTAGTGACACCTGGATTCGATCTCGTGATTTTCATCCTAGGTTCCATTACCATCCTCATTCGTTACCGTCACCAGAAAAAGACACATCAATAAGAACAGATAAATTTCACTTTCTTTTTTCTCCTCTTTCTTTTTTATCTTCTGTTTTGCTGATTATATGTCACGTTAATGATTCACGTCTTTCATGCTTCATCTTCGAATCAAATCTGAGATCAAGTTTGCTCTTAGCGTTTTGATGATAAAAACCGAGTTCACTCACATCATCAAGACCGATTTTTCTGCATAACCAGCAACAAGGAACTAACCGACACTCTTTTCAATCTAAAGAGTCGATGGATGTCCAGATCATCAATTCCAAATGGACATATCATATAAAACCAAGAAGACAGATGGCTATCCATGGGAAGGATCATGAGGTTAAAAGATTACACGGAAGAACAACTAATTGAAAAATTAAAAGATTTCTTACCAGAAGAAGCATATAATGAGGATGCTGCCCTCATCCAAGTTGAAAACACGAAAAATACAACAAGAATGGTCATTAACGTGGACGCCGCTACGTTTGATGACGATTTATTACCCGGACAAAGCTTTTGGCAGCTTGGGTACAAAACCCTCATGGCCTCGGCATCTGACTTAGCGGCGAAAGGAGCACGATTCTTGGCTAGTCAGGCATCAATTAACATCTCCACGCAGAATGAAATGAAAGTGTTGACTGATATTGTATCTGGCATCAAGCAAGCAAGCAACGAATTAGGAGGAACCTACCTTGGAGGAGACATCGGTGCCCTTTCCGAAGGATTCGTGATCAGTGTCGCCACGATTGGAATGCTGAATCAAGGAGCTAAATATCTACCTAGAAAAGGAATGAAAGAAGGTGATCTCATTTGGGTGTCTGGAGAGTTTGGGTGGACTGGGTATGGATTTTCTTGCTTATTAAAAGGAAGAAAAATAAATTCTCAAGTAAGAAGCCAGGTACTCCACAAATTATACCAACCTAGAGCCCGGATGGAACTAGGAGATGAGCTAGCTCGAATAGATGGAATTAATGCGTGCATCGACAGTTCTGACGGCCTTGCACGAAGTCTTTGGATTTTGGCACAAGTAAACCAAGCGCATATCATAATCGAAGATGTCCCAACACCCTCTGAACTTCAAACACTACTCGATGAGCAAGAACTTTTGAAGCAGGCGCTTCAGGGGGGCGAAGAATTCGAATTAATTTTTTGCACGAGACCCAACCTTGAAGATGAGATTAGAACGCTTGCAAGAAAACTGAATCTTTCACTTACACCAATTGGACATGTTAAATCCGTTGGAAAAGAGAGAGATGGAAAGGTCGAGTCCCACTTACCCATTCCCATTACACGAAAAGGATGGGATTCACTCCATCAGTTTGATTCCTAAGAATCATGCGTAATCTTTTGCTGAAGATGTGAGAAAAAATGTTCCAAGTCAACATTCCCACCACTAATGATGACACCTACACGCTTTCCTTGGATGTCGACTTGGCCACTGAGAACTCCAGCAAGGCTAGCTGCTCCAGATGGTTCGACCACAATCTTCATTCGCTCCCAATAAAACAGCATGGCTTGAAGAATCTCATAATCCGATACGGTGATTATATCATCAACATTTTCCCGAATGTAATTAAAAGTTCTCTCACTGAGATTGGTTCTCAGGCCATCCGCAATGGTGTCTATTCTCTCATTTTTTTGCAACTTTCCCGTCTTGAAAGAGCGACGAGCATCATCAACAAGACGAGGTTCGACTCCAATTATTCTAGTGGATGGAGATAGACTTTTCACGGCTATGGATGTCCCAGATATGAGACCTCCACCGCCAATGGGACAGAAAATCACATCTAGCCCATCCACTTGAGATAGAAACTCTAAGCCAACTGTTCCTGCCCCACTAATCACGTTATCGTCGTCATAGGGATGAATCAAGGAATAATCATATTGTTCCATCAATTCACAAGTAGTTCTTTCACGATCTGCTATTGTTGGTTCACAAAAAATGACAGTCGCACCATAACCCTTAGTTGCATTCACCTTCACCCGAGGAGCATCCCTGGGCATCACGATCACTGATCGAACCCCTTGCATCGAGGCGGCAAGAGCCACGGCCTGTGCATGATTGCCACTAGAATGAGCAATCACCCCCTTCTTTCTCATTTCTTGATCAAGAAGGGCTATTGCATTGTAAGCGCCCCTTATCTTGAAAGCACCAACCCGTTGAAAATTTTCACACTTGACGAAAACCTCGGCACTTGCCTTCTCATTTAAAAACCGCGAAGTAAATATTGGTGTCTCATGTGCCACGGTTTTCACTCGTTGCCAAGCTTGCTTAATTTCTTTTATCGTGACCTTTCCCATTTCATAACCACACTCTTTTTAGATTGACTGGCTCGATTTATTTCATAAACACGATCTTTTAAGAGAGTTACGAAAAATATTTTAATTCTGACACGAAAGCTCACATGAACAACTCTCTTTTAGTGGAGGAGTCTGATCCATAAATGCTCACTGAGTATAAATATACTCCTACCCCAGCTTCTGACCTTCTTGAAGAAATGAAAGACCTTTCTCTTCTTGCCATTGATCTTGCCTATTCGTCATTGTTATATCAAGACCCAGATCTCAAGGAAGAAGTTATTAGAGTTGAACGCAAGATCGACATGCTCAGTTACAACCTTAAAGTCCACGTGATGCTTGCCGTCCGTGATGTCAACGATGCCAAAGTATCCTTGTCTCTTCTAGAAGTAGCTCAGGCAGTCGATAACATTCCCAATGCAGCTGCAGATATTGCGACTAGAATCAAGACCACTGACCGATTTCGTGTGGTCTTCAGGAAGTTACTACGCCAAGCCGATGAACGTGTCATGTGTTTCAAGCTTAGCGAGGACCAAGCAACTCGCTACCGAATCGTTGATGACTTCGATGGAATGGATGTCATTGCCATCGAGAGAGAAGACCAATGGTACCTGAATCCTGAAAAGAATGTCAAGGTCAAGAAAGGTGACATCCTTCTTGTTAGAGGACCACAAAGTGCCATAAAATCATTGTTGAAGACCACGCAAACCATCATCGAAAATGGAGAACGCAACGTCGAAGAAGCTGAACACCATGGTAATGAAGCCGCTGATGGAGACGTAATTCTTTCCGAAGAAGAAGAAAATATGCTCAAGGCACTTCTGTTATTAAAAAACAAATCAGAATTAATGATCGATCTTGCATTCGGGGCGTTACTGACTGGAAACAAGGAATTAGCTGAAGAAGTTGAACGATTAGAAGAATTAAGTGATAAAGCACTAGAAGCCATCGAAAATCACTTCATTCTATGGGCAATCCCTTCAGAGGAAGAACGGCGAGACATGTTATCCTACCTTCAATTAGGACAATTAATGGAAACCATTGGTGATGCTGCTCTCCTAATGGTAACACCAGTGCTTAGTGGAATTGAAGGACATCCCCTTATTGCTTCCATTGTCCGCGAATCAGATGAACACGTGCTGTTAGTCGAGGTAGACCCCTCATCACTCGCCGTGGATAAAACTGTCGGTGAAATAGAAAAGTTCATCACAGGCATTTGGATTCAAGCCATCAGAAGAAATGATACCTATTTCTTTGACCCCCCAGAAAACTTACCCATTCAACCAAATGATCATCTCATCATCAAGGTTTATTCTGAAGAAATCAACGATGTCCGTCAATTTTTTGGAAAACAACACATTCACTACTCAGAATGAACATATTATCTTTTGTCAATTTCTACTATTACTTTCTTTCTCCCAACATCAGAATCAGGCACGACTCCAAGAAAATGTAATTAAAAAGAATGATACTTGCCATCGTTGTCATCCAAGAAGAGATAATGGTGCGGGGGCGGGGATTCGAACCCCGGGACCCCTACGGGACCGGATCTCTCATTCCAGGCCCACTACTTGAGATCTTAAGTCCGGCGCCATTAGCCGCTGGTAATGCGGCGTCCTGCCCCAACATTGGCCTGGCTAGGCGACCCCCGCTGGACTTGTGCGGAGAAAAAGGATTCTTCTTCAACTTCCCCTTCTCACTTGTACTTTTTTAAGATATTCGTATTGGACTGATCCCTCTACAGATGTCGAGAGACGCCTATTAGCGGTTTTTACGACTTCTCGTCACCACTTCCGAAAGTGTGCTTCAGAAAATGTTTTATGGATTTGAGAATGAATGTTCATGAGTGTGATCTAGATCCGTTTTTAGAACAAGTTAGGTGTTTACGTTGCCTAGTAGGAGAGCAAGAACTAGTCTTAGAGGGAGAAAAAATAAGTTACAGGACCGACAACAAATCAGTTCGTTGAAATTCAAGATATGTCTCATCGGGGACGGTGCCGTCGGAAAAACTGCCCTAAGAAAAAGATTCATGGGCGAAGGTTTTCGATCAAGCTACATGTTCACGGTGGGAGCTGACTTTGCTGTTAAAGAAATCATGATCAAGGATGAAGAAACCAAGGAAAATATTTCCGTCAAGTTCCAAATATGGGATCTAGCT
>JAJRXH010000286.1 GCA_024276395.1 archaeon | reverse complement strand
GAGGGAACTCCTACCTTCATTCCAATCGGAAACAAGTCACCAAAAAACGTGACTTCAATCAACATCGGAATAGACGTTGCTCATGACAATCTTTTCAACAAGACTTTATTCAAAGACGCCATCACGCTCATGAATGAGACCTTCTCCCCAGCTAAAGTTCGCTTCATCAAAACCAAGTTCCAGCAAGCAACCCTACAAGATTTAGATGTATTAATTATCTTTGCACCTAATAAAACATATGACAACAACGAGATAGATTCGCTCAAGGAATTCTTGAATGACCAACAAAAAGGATTATTAGTCGCAGGTGGACTCTATGGAAATAAAAGTCTTACTAGTGCTCAATCAGCCATCAATCAAGTAGCTAACTTGTTTGGAATCACTTACAACTATAACAATCAGATCTTCACCAGAGAAAATAGAACTGTTACTAATGAAACGGTAGTCGGTAATCAAACAATAATAAATACCACTACCATTATCGTGAACAATACCGTCGTACCTACTGCCAACTTCACTCAACCATTAACACCAGTCACCGCTGGACTAAGCCAAATACTTCTTGCCGATGCGGTGGTTCTGCAAGTAAATGAATCTCAAATCGACCAAGACTTGACCTTATATCAACGTTATGATTTATTGACGGCAAGAGGAGATAACCAGACTTCTGATGTTCCCGTGATGCATGCTATCGAGCTAGAGAGTAGTTCAAGGGCACTGTTTTTATCTAGCCATCAACTATTTAATGATAGCTTCATCGATCCTATTGAAGAAAACGCTACCATCAACGAAAACAACACCATTCGTATCTTCCCCATCGTCCAAGATAATACACGATTGCTGAATAATACCATCCAATGGCTAGGACATCACCTAGGATACTTTGCTTTCAACTACACGAAGCTAACACGTCATACAACAGCTAAAGGTGATCTTGAAATCTACAAGGGTGACCTCGTCTCTGGAGAAGTATTCATTTTTGATGCAAACTCTGAAGTACCAGTAGAAAACATGAAGGTTACCTTGTACGTGGAAAGGACACATATCATAGATTTTAGTTCGATGTTCCAACGAAAGCCAGGACTATTTTGGTTCCAATATAACACGACGGGGCTAACACCAGGAGGGCTTATTTTCAATTTCTTAGGTGAACATGCTGGATACTTCCCAGTCGTCGGAGAAATCGGTAGAGTATTCATTCGCTATGATGAACCTGGCCCGACGCCTACTAACCTTTCAATGTGGCTCCTTCTCATTGTTACCACGATTGTTACCGGATATGCTGCCTACCAAGTCTACCGTCATACCAAGAAAGCTAGATCTGCTGAGTAATGATAAGAAGGATTCGAAGTAACTTTCTTCCCTCTTTCTTTTCTCATTCATCAAGCCAACACAACATCGCATCAATCAATTGACCTCACATCCTTTTCTTTCTTTTAATTAAAAACAAGATTGAAACGACGGAACTGCCCGTTCATGAAGATCTACTCAATCGGAAGAGATCACGACAAAGGAGATCAAAGTTTTTTCTCCTTCTACTCATCAATCAAGAAATTTTACCTCGTGAGCAGCCTTGTACAAGCGATTCATTATGGCTAAGCCCTCACCCTTTTCTGGAACGCCTTCAATCACGGCAACTTGAATACCATCTACATCTAGATCACGAAGAACTCTAAACAGTTGTCTTTGAATCTCAGACAAGCACGGCCCAAGACCTTTTACCATCCGGGAATGACGATGCTCATGACGATCTGGATGTAAGCACAATATTCTAAGCTTATTTTCATCAAGTTGCTCACCAGAAATTAAACTTTCAACATAATCGTCTATTAAGTCTAGGATTTCCATCGGATTTCCTACAAATAACACTAACTTGCACTCCGGTGAATAATGCCGATATTTCATTCCAGGACTTGCTACCATCTCTGCAGCTTCGACTGTTATCAAGCCACGAGGAATTTGAAGTTGTGGGATGAAGTCAAGTAACGATTCAGCTGGAAGTCCTCCTGGCCTTAACATTCTCGGTGGGTTTGCCTGAATGTCAATCACAGTCGATTCAACTCCAACGGGACAAGGACCTGCATCCAGTATGAGTGGAATGATCCCTTCAAAATCTTGAAGCACGTGTTCAGCCGTCGTGGGACTAGGGCGACCTGATAGGTTAGCGCTAGGAGCGGCAATGGGAGTATCTGCAGCTTCTATGAGCGCAAGCGCAACAGAATCAGCAGGCATCCGAACAGCTATGGTTGGCAAGTTCCGACAGACATTTCTCGGTACTCTTGGATCTCGCTTGAAAATTAGGGTAAGAGGTCCTGGCCAAAATTCATCAATCAAGTGCCAAGCAACCTCTGAGATTTCCAACGCCACGGTAGATAATTGATCCCTTCGAGCGATGTGAACGATCAAGGGATTATCAGCAGGTCTACGTTTTGCTTGGAAAATTTTTTCAACCGCTTTCTCATTCAAGGAATCCGCACCCAAGCCATATACTGTTTCCGTTGGAAATGCCACTAATTCACCACGTTGGATGATTTCAGCAGCCTCACGAATGGAGTCATGCCCCTTGGTGTCTTCAACGCCGACGTTCAACAACGCGACGCGCGGTTTTTCGATGCGGCGGATATCGCAGAGGTCGGTGCCGATGCCGATG
>JAJRXH010000285.1 GCA_024276395.1 archaeon | reverse complement strand
TCACGCCGATTTCGTCCTTGCTGCATCCTTAGGAGCTTGATCGCTGGAATTGTCGAGATTGCGAGAAGAGTGGCAAAAAAAGTAAAGCCAGGCATGATTAACACCGCTTTTCCCTTACCTATTTTGATTTACGTCACCAAATTTTATAAAGATTTCTGCACATAAAAAAGCCTGGATGTATCAGTCCCTAATTAAGAATGGGCGATATTAAACTTAAAAAAGAGAAGGCTTTGCCAAAACTTTATCTTTTCAGTTGGAGAACAATGGGTTTAGTGCTCTATAGATGGCATCATTCCAGTAGTTAGTCTTGCCTTTCGCCGGCGGTACAATTGACTCGGTGCCATGATCTGCTAACCAATCCAATAGAGGTTTCACTTGATTGGCGTAATGCTCCACGTTTTCTAGTCGATCTTCCCTCGTGCCATAAGATGGCCATGAGTAAGAACTAACAACGGCACGACGTTGCTCAGGTTTTAGTTGATAGGGTGGTGGAACATAATTAGGATCTGTAAAGGCGCGATGGTCCTTTGGGAATGTTGGATCGCCATAATCAGTTCCCATTCCTGTGGGTATCCCTTGGATGGCTTTTACCACGTGTGGTTGACTGCTGGTGTCATACTTGTCGGCAGTGATGTCACAAATGACGGCATGTGGTGGGAGTAGTTCGAGTTGGTCACCGCTGATGATGTGGTGATGATTTTTTCCAGCGGGACGGAAAGTAGCATCCACGAAAATGTCAGCACGGGGAAGGACGTGCTTGTTCATAAAATCCTTATCGGATGTTTCATATCGTCCAATCGCGGTCACCAATATCTTTGGATTTCCACCTTTTTCTTTAAGTTCTTCTTGATAGTCTAGGTAGCCTAAATGGTTCAACGCCCTCACTGCCAATTGGGCAGTCGAACCAGTTCCCATGATGAACGCCTGGAAGGCTTTTCGCCTAGTAAGATCGAACCACAGTTCTTCACCAAGTTCCTTTCTTAACTGTTTGATGGCTGCTTTGACAGCATTGTAAGACGTTGCTTGAAGATCTTCGACTAGTCGTCTCCCTCGATAGCCTTTGACATCATCAAGTGAAATCGTTTGAACTCCTCTTTCGACAAAGAGCTTATTTCTGGTAGGATGCGTGTTATAATGAAGAAACGCTAACAAAACTTGTCCTTCATGCATCATCTTGATTTCGTCAATGGTGGGCGCTGTCATGCACACGACATAGTCAGACTCCGTGAAGACTTCTTTTCTTGTCTTGAAGTGGATGTTCGGTGCTTGATATTCCTCTTTCTTGAATCCTAAATCGCTCCCGTATCCTTCTTCAAGATAAATGGATACATTTTTCTTACTAGATAGCCATTGAATTAACCATGGTGGATAGTCTCTTTGATAAGGCTTGGAGATGCTCATTATCGGAAAACCAAATATTTGCAAATTCATACAATGCGCCTCAGTTAAATGCTCACTACTGCAGTTAGTAGGCTCATTTCTTGTTAATGACTTGAAGGACCGGTGTATGTTCGATGCAATACTTACCTAAAGACAAGATAGTATCTTTCAAGACACCTTTTGGAAATATTTCAGCTCGGACAATCAAGTGGGTGCCCAGGAAGAAATCAAGAGGTAATTTTTCATAGAGGCCACTCAGGTTAAAAGTGACTCGGTACGTGCTCAAGGCAGCTGGGACCCATTCATAGACGATTTTTTGGAGGACTTTTTGAGAGATGGTTTGTGGATCGATGCCTGCTTGAAAATGAGAAATCATGTATTCTTGGGTGGCATGACTGATGGCGTAGGCGATGTCATCCATCCGTTCGGATTGTGGTAATAAAAGAGCGTCAATCCAATTAATTTCACGCTCGGATAGAAGGAGATTTTGGAGATGTGAATCGCCATGAATGTATTCAACTCCTCCCCTGGAATTGGCTAGGATG
>JAJRXH010000284.1 GCA_024276395.1 archaeon | reverse complement strand
GGCAGGGGTGATTTTGATGCCGTGTCGGAGAATGTAGATCCTATCGGTTCAGCTATCTACTTGTTGATTTTCTTTAGATTTTTATATTGTACAATCGTCTCATTAGGTGCTTTCGTGGAAATTCCTTTGATGGGTAACTTTTTTACCTTGAAACTTGCATTTATCATTGCATTAGTGATCTCTATTGTCATTCTTGTTGCTGGCATCTATTTTATCGTCTTGATGTTAGAAGACGATCCTTCTGATTGGTGGCTTGATCCTGGCTTTCATGGAGGTGTTATTGGATGTGATCTTGCTACATTGCTATTTTATTTAGTCATTAGACAGTCATCTCCTGATGTTCGTTCCGAATGAGAAAAAACAGAAATTAGATGGACCTCTATTTATTGATTATATCGGTGAAATTGATCAAGATGGTTCTCATTGCTACACAGATAGTTGGATGTCGGTCATCTCTTTTTCTTCGTTTACAAGGAAAAAAGATCAATGTTGTATCTTCATTGTCATTCTTTCGCTGTTCTCTCTATTTTTAATGATATTCGGTTATATCTTGAAAATGAAAGAAAATGGTGATCAGAAAAAATTTTTTGAATGAAAAATTCAAAGTAAGCACGCTGTGGTTAATCAAGAGCCTCCAACTTCATTAATGATATTGCTGTGCCAGTGAATTGTTTTTATGATTGGTGAAGAGTGAGAGATTGGGAATGCCTGTTAACGAAAAGGAATCGATGTCTGTCATGATGCTTAGAGAAATGTTGAAGGACAAGCTCAGGAAATTATTTCGTTTTGATGTTCAAGATCTTCATTTTGGCATTTATCGAATCATCAATCATAAGCGTGACTTGATTCATCGATTCATTGAGCACGATTTGATAGAAGCCATCGAATTAGAGCTTAAATTAGCATTGTCGAGTCAAGTATCAGCCGTGGAAATCAAGAATGAGTCATCATCGAAGAATAGAAGAAAAGTCGCGGGGGATTTACTTTCTCAACAGTTAAGGAAGAGAATTTATAATCATCTTCTTACATTTTTTTCACGATATTATGAGAAGGGCGATTTCCTGAGCAAACGACAGTTTGGAAGGAAAGCTCGTCACGTGATTCCTTATAATGGTGAAGAAGTTTTATTGTATTGGGTTAACCGTGATCAGTATTACGTTAAGACCACTAATATCTTCCACAACTATTCCTTCATTGTTAATAGCAAGAATGAGGAACTTGTTGTAAGGTTTAGGCTTGTTACCACGGAAGAAGAAAAGGGGAACGTCAAGTCAGGGGAAAAGAAATTTTTTGTCTTGAATGCTGATAGTTATGATTTTGATTTGGAAAGATGCGAGTTAAACATATATTTTGAGTATCGTTCCCTAAATTCGGATGAAAAAGACGAGCTAAGAAAAGGGAAAAGTCTGACTCAAGAGTTGGTCAATAAAAAGATCTCATTGACCTTGAAAGAAAAAATTCCGGAACAAAGTCTGGCTCGCATTATTTTTGAAGAGGAGGGTGGAAAGACCATTTTCGATAAGCACTTGCATCGATTCACGAGACGGCATCTAACTGATTATTTCATTCACAAGAACCTGAAGGGTTTTCTGGAAAATGAACTTGATTTTTACATCAAAAATGAGTTCTTGGACCTTAAGGACTTGAATGTCCTAAAAGAAACACCATTTCTCGTGATGAGGGAGAATTTCTGGATCTCCATGAGAATGTTCCGACAAATAGCTCTAAAAATCATTAATTTTTTGTCACAATTCGAAGATTTCCAAAAAAAGATCTGGGAGAAAAAGAAATTTGTCATTGCCACGCATTATGTTATTACCCTTGATAAAATCGAACGACACGCCGGTGTTTCATTCTTAGAGAGCATTCTTGATGACATTCTTGATAATAAGGCACAATTGAGAGAATGGACTGAATTACTGGGTATTAAGGTTAAATCTAAAGAAGATTTATGGGAAGAACACTTGAATTCAAGTGGGGTTGTTGAGAGAAAATGGAAGCCATTACCTTTAGATACAAAACATTTCACTGAAGATTTCAAGTGGAAGTTGCTGGATGCTTTAAGTGAAAGAAATGATCTGGATTCACTGTTGGATGGCCTCTTGATTAAAAGCGAAAATTGGCAAGCGTTAAACTTTTTGATGAACAAGTACCAAGAACAAGTACAGCTCATTTACATCGATCCACCATTTAATACAGGCTCAGATTTCCTGTACAAGGATAATTATCGGGACAGTTGTTGGCTTACCTTGATGGAAAACCGCTTGGTATTGGCAAGACGCTTGCTGAAGGAAAACGGCTGCTTGTTTCTTCACTTGAATCATGATTCAAACTATTATGGTCGTTTCTTGCTGGATGAACTGTTTGGAAAAGATAATTTTGTTAATGAAATCATCCGTGTCTTGAAACCTGGTAGCGTTCCCAAGGTAGGATTTGGGAGAAAGCATGAAACCATTTACTTGTATGCCAAAAACAAAGATAGAATGTATTTCACGCTAAAAGACGTGAAGGAGAGATATTCTGAGCATACTCTCCAACGACTTAAATACCGGGGGTCGAGACTTGATTATGCACCAGAGAAAAAAGCGCACATCACGGCAATGGGAAGGAATCCAATTGATGTTTGGCATGACAAGAAATTTTATATGCTAGAAGGAACAGAAAAAGAGAATTTTGGTTTTGTTACACAAAAACCTGAGGCCTTGCTGAAAAGAATCATTTTATCTACCACCAAGAAGGGAGACCTCGTGTTGGATTTTTTCTTGGGAAGCGGCACCACCATCGCCGTGGCTCACAAGCTCGGGAGAAAGTGGATTGGTGTGGAGATGGGAGAGCACTTTTATGAGTTTTATCAAGGCAGTGTTGGGAAGAAGAAGGTCGGTGTGTTGGGAAGGATGAAAGAGGTACTTGCTGGATTTGGAAGACATGAACCATGTGGGATATCACGGGGGGTCAAGTGGTCAGGTGGTGGTTTCTTTTCGTATCTCATCCTAGAACAGTATGAAGATGCATTGGAGAACATCGAATTAGGAACTACCGCAGATAATCTCCAGCAATTTCCAGATTATCGCGCTAGGTATTTCCTTGAATGGGAATCCAAAAACAGTCGCGCATTTCTTGCTCTAGAAGCATTAGACAATCCATTTAATTATCGATTGCAAGTTATTGGACGAGGTGGAATTGAAATTGTGACTGTTGATTTGATTGAAACCTTCAATTATCTACTTGGGCTTCGCCTGAAGAAGTACAAGGTCATCTCTGAGGATGGAAGACGATATATTTTCGTGTTTGGTGAAAAAAAGGGATATGTTGCTATTGTTTGGAGAAATCTTGCTGATCTTGATTACTTGAAAGATGCAAAAGTTATTGAGAAACACGTGAGCGTTTGGCAGCCTAGCATGATTTACGTTAATGGGGATGCTTTGATCGAGAACTTTCGGATAATAGAGTTAGATTTCAAGAGATTGATGTTCGAATCTGTTAGTTGATGGTAAAAACGGGAGTTAGTTGTTGAAGGAGTCGTCATCGTCGTGAGTCAAGTGATCATATTCACTGGCTTTTTAACAGTAAGATCACATTCTCATTAATTTCTTTCTCGATTTTTTTTAAATCCATCTTTATTTTTTCTTTAATGTCGTTCTTCTTCTTTGATGATGAATGTAGTCTGGCAGCAATCTCATGAGCTTTTTGAGATAGACGTGCCAGATTAAGGTGAATGGAATTATCATCACGAAAGCGCAGCAGCCTGAGCAATCGTAAGATGCTTGGCGTGCCGAAGCTTCTCCCGATATTTGATCTTGCGGCAATGTATTCACGAACAACTCGTGAATTCATGAAGGCACAAATGTAATGTGCCTCAAGCCGTTCTTGTTCTGAATTTCCTTCAAATGGAATGTATGTTACGGTCTTGAAGGGGATGACTGTCACGCTTGAGCCTAGAAAGGGATCTTTCCAATTGCGTTCATCAATTACTGCAGCAATGATATCATTTCCCATGTTACGCCACACGACTTTGAGGGGATGCCATTGGTTTTTTCTCACATCTAGAAGGGTATAAAATGGATTAGTGGGACATCTTTTCTTGATTTTTGGTCTGTTTTCGAGAAACTTGCGAAAAATCGAGAAATAATTGAAAAGTTTTCTGTCCAGTTGTTGCAATTGCTTCAGAGGGACAGTCGCTCCATTTTTCATTTGTTCGTGTGGAAGAATGATCCATCGATCTGATTTTACGTGCCATCGCTTGATGTGTCGTCCGAGAACTACCGGATAAAGAAATTTGGTCGTGATGATTGTTTTTCTTGTCTTTAGCCTGATTCTTCCTTCTTCTGGAGTGTTTTCAATTTCTGCTTGTCCAGAGGGAAGCTTTCTTAGAATTTTACAGATGAAAATGCCATTGGCTCCAGCTGGATGGACGCCACATTGAGCTTGGTAGTCAGATCTGCCACGCAAAGCAAGAAATGCTTGAATGATGCTTTCTTCTTCTTTTTTCTCGATGATCAACCAAGGATTCAACGGATCGTTTTTTTCGTCATGAAGAATTTTCATTTCTGTTTTCGTGAGGAGTTGGTTCTTGAATACATGAGAAAGTGACATTTGGGGCTTGATGATTCCATTTTTTTTCCAGTGATGATACTGGATGTCATTGAAGTTAGTTTCATTTCCGATTTCAATGTAAATGACACTAGTCAGGTTTAGAGCATCTTCAAAAGGATGAAAACTCGTGAAATCATCCACGCGGAACACGCCGAGGGGCGTCCCATCGGGAAGGTGGAATCGCCGAAACTCTCTAGCACTTTTCATTTGAAAGAGTTTTCGTGGGATCACGAAACTTAGCAAGGCATTCTTCCGAGTAAGATACTTGTCTGCAGCGACATAAAGGAAAAGAGCTGAGAGGTCAATGTTTCCTTTCGTGATATGACCAGTTCTTGATCCTTTGTCAATCAGATGGTATTTCTTCCATAACCTTTCAATTAGGTCTCTGCGCTCTGTTGGGAGTTGTTCCCACTGTATCCAGGGTGGATTTCCAAGGATGATGTTTTGTTGATGGAGAATGTTGAAATTTGGGGATGGAAAGAGAGAAGATGTTTTCAGCCCGTGGAACGGTTCTTTTACTTGGTTCTGAAGTGTCATCTCGAATGGGAAGAAAAGACCATCTTGGCAGAATACTGGTAATTCAAGAGGATTTTCTTCCAAGGTAAGACGTGTTAAGAGATCTGCTATTGATAACAAGTAATTTATTCTAGCTAGCGTGACGGCAAGAGGGTTAATGTCGAATCCTATGATGTGATGTAGGATGGTTTGAAGGAGAATTTTCTTGTTTTTTGAGTTAGTTATTTTGTTCGTCTCGTTCCATGATTTTTTTACTTGGTTAATTGCGAAGACGAGAAATGTTCCGGAGCCACAGGAGGGATCGAGGAGACGTGGAATTGAAGATGTTCTATTGCTATTGTTTTCCTCAATCATGTGCATTTCTTTCCATTTTTGTATTGTTGTTCTCACTATCCATTCCGTGAGCCAATTAGGCGTATAATATTCTCCAAGTACGTGACGGATAGTTTTCGGTACTAATGAATGATACAAATCCTTGAAGATATCCTGAACCGTTTCCTTGAGGACGATGTATTCGTATTCAGATGATAGAATTCTTGCTATCTCTTGAATCGTGAGAATTAATGATTTTCTGCACCCATTGCAGTTATTATTGCTTTCGTTACATGCCTCTTGTTCTTGTAAGAAGTTGCTTATCCACGTGATGGTGTTACCTTCTAAGGGGTTTTTCATTCCTAGCGACGAGAAAATTTTTCCAGAAAAAATCTCATTCAACCAGAAAAGGACTTCGTCTTCCGAACTTGCTTTTCTAACTCGAGAAATTGGATCATCTTTTTCCAGTCGTTTCACTAGAATTTCAATACCGATGAAAATGGCGATCAAGCTTAAATAGGTGTGAATGATGAAAAGTATCTCTGAAAGGGTCGTTTTTTTATGTAATTGGAGAAAATTGGTGTTGGTTCCTTGAAAGTCATTACTTGTAAGGTTAATGACTCTTTCGCCATAAATTTTCTGAGCAGCTTCTTGCCAATCATTGAGATGTTCCTTAATCAATGGGAGAGTGCTATTTCGTGAACATTGAAGGATTTGGTGACAGACGCTTATCATTTCTCTTGCAGCATTACTTTCATTACCGAAATCTGCCATTAAATTTCTAGGATTGAGTGCTTTCAGGCCGAGGGAGTTGATTTGTTGCATAAAAAAATTGAACGTGGAGAGAGAAAAGAGACGGGGTGGGTCAATGGTAATTTTATCTTCCTGAAGACGAATGAAAATCATCCATATTCCGTCAAACAAGATTCCTAATCTGTCTTGTTCACTCGTAAAAGATCTTTCCTTTTCGGAAGTATGATTCCTACCAACCCTTTTTTTTCTTTTTTTCATTTTTCTTTTCGATGTTTCATTCTTTTTTTTGGATTGATGGGAATCAAGGTCATTTGATGATGGTACCTTTGTGTTTTGTAGGTATCTTGCCATTTGATTAATGTAATGATCATTTTCTGAATTATTAGGCTTTAACACTCCTTGAGGGATGCATTCCAGGATGATTATTTCATAGATGGAATCTTTTCTACCGAGAAAGAAGATTTTTTCATCTTCAGAATCTGAAAAAAGATAGATGGAGGAGGTAATGGTCTGTGGATGCTCTCTTATTCGTGAGGTAAGAATTCGTGAAGG
>JAJRXH010000283.1 GCA_024276395.1 archaeon | reverse complement strand
CTTTGTCGCTCTTCTTCTGTCATCACTAATTTTAATGCTTCTATTAGTGTACGAAAGTACCTGTCAGGTTCTTCTTCCAAATCAATAAAAGATGACGAACTTTCCGATACATCAACCTCCACATCCACGATGTGGATCTTGTTATCTTTCCCAGCAATGATAAGATTATAAAAGAATGAATGTTCTGGAACAAATGTCAAAGATGAGCTAAAAACATGTCGGATCAATTGGAGAACATTCTTGTCCTCGTGCCCGATTCTAGGGCAGGACGCTTTCTGACGAAGAATGTTAAGTCTTGAGGATTGCATCTTTTTAAGTAAATACCAATATTGTTTTTTAGAAGGTGCGACATCAAGAGTGAAGGAGGTTGCTCGGTGTTGTTGAAGTCGTTGGCTACTAGTAGTCGTCGTGATGGGAAGGACATGATATTGTTCTCTGGAAAAGGGATAGGAATGCTGAAATTTTTCGGGATGAATGAGGAGGAGATCTTCTGGATGTGGAACTCTAACTCTGCAGAATGAACACCATGCCCATCCGTGATAATTACGGCTAACGAAGTCAATGACGTGAGGATTCAGGTGAGATTCCCAGGAAATGGAACCCAGGTAGATTCCTTCTTCTAATAAGCCTTTCAAGTCTTCGAGGTGTGGCATCTCTTTCCAATTTCCATTGACGGGAAGATAGCGTAATAGGATGATGGGAATGTCAAAAACACGGAGTTCACGCAGGCAATCACGCAATCGAGAGAGTTCACTTTTCTTGACCAAGAAGTTAACGGCACTAACGTGTTTCCATTTCTTCAGTATTTTCATGGTTCTTGACAGTTGATCAGCGCCATGGATTGATAAGTTCCATGAAACAAGATCGGTAATTTCTTGGAACTTTCGATTCTGTCGCGAATGATTTACAAACCATCCATTCGTCGTGATTCCGATGTTAAGACCACGATCACTAGCCCATTTTACGAATGAGTGTAAGTGTGGCCATAGTGTTGGTTCACCACCGCCAAGAGAGATGTTCTCAGCAGCAAGAACAGAAGAACTCTTTGCATCGTTGAGAGTCAAATCCGTTTTCCCATGATTGTTCCTACTGTAGCAAAATTCACAAGCCAGGTTACAGCGCATGGTCACGGCCAGGCTAACTTGCCGAAATGACACGTTTCGAAATGACTCATGACAGCTTGCACGTGAAGTTGCATTGTCTTCATGTTTTCCCATGATTGGATGCTCAACTACTAAGGATTTTTTCTCTGCAAGTTTAGGTTTTGGAAGAGGCCATTTCATTTACATCACCAAGTTTTGGTTCATTCACGCATTAAAAGACATTAATTAATGAGTTAAAAGGAAAACAACATTATTGAATGGTTAAATGAAAGATTTGCTGCATGCGAGAGTGAGGTCAATTTCTTCCCAGTCGTTACACCTTGCCACGTGTCAAGCCATGTTAAGATTTTTTTATTTTTTGTGAACCATGACAAATTCATGCCAAGGAGTCCCTTTTCATTCTTAATGAACATCCACGACAGCGCTTACTAGTTCAAGGAATCCAAAACATGGGGCACGTGATCACTTCAAGTGAATTTTGTTGACCTTCTGATCATGGAACGACCCATT
>JAJRXH010000282.1 GCA_024276395.1 archaeon | reverse complement strand
TGTTGGGACGTGCAAGATTCATTACGAATTAAGTCCCGACTTTACATGAGTGAATAACCAAAAAATGAGATGGAGGAGCAAAAAGTGAGATTAATAACTGTACATTTGCCAGAAGAAGCTGTTGAAGGGTTAGATGAATTAGTTAGAGCAAAAAAGTATCCAAACCGTAGTGAGGCTATTAGATATGCTATTCGAGATTTGCTTCGTGAGGAATTATGGTCTTTACGAAATTCTGAGAATGAATCGTCACGATAAAGGTATTTTACTTATAATTCTTCTTTTTCTGTCCACTAAGTGACACTTGCTCCAAGAAGGCATTCTCTCTTTCCATTTTCAAGCTTTTTTTATGTCTTCCTTTTTAAAAAAAAAGTGGATGAAAGATGACACTGTCAGTGAATGAACTCAACCAGAGAATATTCGTTCCTTCACGCCTTTTTGATGAGGAAGTTCCAGAGCAGTGGGATGTAGTTGCCATTTCAACGCATCCGGATGACGTGGAAATTGGGATGGGTGCAACTCTTGCAAAGATGTCAGAGATGGGATACAAGGTCCTAATTGTTGATGTAACGAATGGTGAGCCGACACCTTATACTAAGGGCCCAAAACAGCGACTGGAAGAATCTTATAGAGCGGCTGAGATTTTGGGTGTTGGTCGGATGTGTCTTGATTTTCCTTGTCGGTATTTGACGGATTCTAGGGAACTGAGGGAGCATTTAGCAATAGTTTTTAGGGTAAGTCGCCCATCCATTGTTTTTAATGGTTTACCTACTTATCCATATGCAAATCCAGACCATGGTGTTGCCTCTACCGCTGTGGATGCAGCAATTTTCATTAGCCGGTTGACAAGATGGGAGTTTCGATATGCAAATACTCAACCTTGGCGCATTCCTATGATAATCTATTATGAGACGGGAAGAGAACGAGTTCCTTCGGATATGTTTGCATCAGTTTTTGTCGTGGATGTGACTGTTACGTTTTCACGTAAGATTGAGGCTCTTAAGGCGTATGAATCACAGTTTCGTTACAATCCAAGGGGATTGAGCATCGTGGACTGGGTGAATGCTCATGGTAAATATTGGGGTGCCAAGATAGGTGCTCAATACGGAGAAGTCTTTTATTCTCCTTCTTGGATAAAAATTGATGATCCCTTGTCCCTTGTCAGACCAAATGAATTCTGAATTCGTTATTTTTAACTAAAATTTGAACAAGATGCTGAATGGTGATGCATGATGACTACAACTGAACAAATGAGGCGAGTGAATGAGGTATTCCTGGCATATGATATCCGAGGTTCTTATCCTACCTTGTTAAATGAAAAAGTTATGATGTTAGTGGGAGAAATACTTGGGACTGACCTCATTAGTTCCTCGGAATTATTAATCGGATATGATAACCGAACAAGTTCCATTCCTCTTGCCAATGCCTTGATTACAGGCCTAAAAAAATCAAAAGTCACGTTGAAATCAGCGGGATTCATTGCGAATGGTGCTATGTATTATGCAGCTTGGAAAATGAAAATACCAGCAGCATACATCACCGCATCCCACGTTCCACCTCCAACTAATGGGTTAAAACTAATCCGTTCGGATGGTACATCTTTTTTAGAGGAGTTACAAGTTATCAAGGAGAGATTCTTGCAGAAAATTATTGAGGTTGAGGATGATTATTTCGTAAATTCAGAAGAACCTTGTCATCCTTGGGCATCATCGAATTTTCGTTCAATAATCGATGAAAATGTACAAAACGTACAAGAAGAGGTAAAATCACTTTATTTTGATTTCCTTCTTTCAGTTTTGAAGGAAGATGAGTTTGATCATCGACTAAGCATAGCGATTGATGCAATGAATGGGGCAACATCTTCTGTTTTAAGGCCATTCTTTTCAAAGGTTGAATATCTTACTCCATTGTTACTTCATTGTCCACCTCCAGATGAAGTTCCACTTGATTATGGAGGGATCATTCCCGAACCTACCCCCAAAAGTGCAAGTGAGCTCATTGATATGATCAAGGATCAGAATATGGATTTTGGAGTCGTGTTTGATGGTGATGGTGATCGGTCTCTTTTCATTGATGATAAAGGACGTCCTCTTGATGGGACGTTAATGACTGCGGTTTTTGCACGATTTCTTCTCAATGATTATCCTGGTGGAACAGTAATCGTTCCCGTAGATGCCACACAAGCATTAACTGATGTCGTGTTGGAAAGAGGAGGAAATGTAGAATACGTGAGAATTGGTCATAGCTTCATTGAGCAAGCAATAAAAAAGAATGATGTGATTTTATGTGGTGAATCTTCTCATCATTATTATTTCCCGAGGTTTTGCCCATTTTCAGATGGAATTCTTTCGATGCTCGTTCTGAGTCATTATTTAGCGCTAGAAAATATTAAATTAAGTCAAATTATTGATTCCTTACCGAGGTATGAGTTGCTAAGAAAGAATATTTCCTTTAATACTCATTCAGAGAAAAAAGATCGTTTTGATTTCTTCAGAAAAGAAGTCTTGGATATGTTTGATCATGAGCAATTGACTTTAATTGATGGAGTAAAAGTTAGTATTGACTCGGAATCGTGGTTTTTAGCTCGTCCTTCCAACACGGAACCTTTAATTAGGCTCATTGTTGAGTCAAGAGACAAAGACCGAGCTAATTCACTCATGAAAACTGTTGAGGGATGGTTGCGAAGTGGCCAGCCTCCTCAATTTTGAAGGAAAAAGGTGAAGAACATCGCCCGATTGGATTAATTAGATCTTTTTCCGCTTTTCCACTTTTAATAAAGTTCAATGATTCCCTCTAATTCATCTCTATTCAAGTAACTAATTCCATGTCGTACCGCAAAGTCTAGGGTGTTACTAGAGATTATATTGCCGACCAATATTCCCCGCAATCCATTGACTTCACAAAATCTGTGTAGTCTGATGATTTGATCAATTCCAATGGATCTCCTCCAATCTAAAATTTTAACAGCAAAAAGTTCATCTTTGTATTCGATGAAGTGTGTGATGTATTCAACATCCGTGAACATTCGACGGAAGCGCGAATTAGAGGCTGGAGATAATTTCCACCCTTTTAACTTGCAATAGTATCTAAACATCTTCTCCAATCCCACGTATTTCATCCTCCCTTTCCTATATGATTTTTCATTATCTGAAAAACATAAGTGTGCTTGTTATCATGGTATCGCGATTCGGAGAGCCTCATTGAAAACGAGGTGAAAGCTTATAGTTAGATGCTTTGGCATGTTATCATGGATCAAAAAGGTCGATTCAAGATGCATCAAAGAGCTCGTCGCTATCAAATTGCAGTATGTGGTGATTCTGAGATTCAGAACAAGGAACAAGGTGAAATAGCCTATGCGATTGGTCGTGAAATAGCACGTCAAGGATGCACGCTCATTCAAGGTGGCCGTGGCGGCGTGATGGAGGCTGCGGCACGAGGGTGTCTAGAATGCGGTGGCTTGACCGTGGCGATTCTTCCAAGTGCTAGTTTTTCAGAAGCTAATCGTTATTCTCAAGTGGTCATTCCAACGGGACTAGGATGGACAAGAAATAGCTTAGTGGTCTTAGCAGCTGATGGAGTCATTGCAATCGGTGGCAGAGGCGGCACGTTAAGTGAGATAGCTTATGCATGGATGTACGGGAAGCCAGTTGTTGCCATTACAGGGGAACCTAGTATTCAAGGATGGTCTAGTATATTGGCTGGCAAGAAGATTGATGATCGACGTGATGATATCATTCTGTCGGCTAATTCTGCAGAAGAAGCTGTTAAAATACTAATAAAGGAAATTAATAACAGAAGAGAGAAGATGGGATGAAGAAGGTGAAATAAGATGGTAGAATTCAAGCACGTTACCGTTCCAGAAGGTGAAAAAATAGAGATAGATCAACAAGCAGGCAAAATTGTAGTTCCAGATAATCCAATCATACCTTACATTCGAGGTGATGGTATCGGTCCAGAAGTTACGGCTGCAGCGCGACAGATAATTGATGCTGCGGTAGCTAAGGTGTATGGAGGCAGGCGTTCAATTAGCTGGATGGAAGTCTATGCTGGTGAAGTGGCACGCGAAGTTTATGGTGAAGGACTCTCGGATGAAGATTTGCAATCGATGGATGCTGAGAAGGTAAGAGGGATTTATCTACCAAAAGAGACCTTGGAAGCCATCAAACATTTTGTTGTTGCCATTAAAGGGCCGCTTACCACTCCCGTGGCTGGGGGATTCCGGAGCTTGAATGTAGGATTGAGACAAATGCTTGATTTGTATGCCAATGTAAGACCAATTTTTTATATCAAGGGTGTTCCATCACCAGTAAGACATCCAGAAAAGATGAATATGGTTCTTTTCCGTGAAAACACGGAAGATGTCTATGCTGGGATAGAGTGGCCCAGAGGCTCTGAGGAAGCTCGAAAGCTTATTCACTATCTTCAAGAGGAATTTGGCGTAAAAATACGGGAAGATTCCGGAATTGGCATCAAACCGATTAGTGAGTTTGGGACGAAAAGATTGGTCCGTAAAGCCATTTTGTATGCTCTTGAAAAGGGTAGAAAGTCAGTCACGCTAGTTCATAAAGGGAACATTATGAAATACACGGAAGGTGCCTTTAGAGACTGGGGCTATGAGTTGACAAGGGAAGAATTTGGCGATGTGATCATTACCGAGGCAGAATTGTGGGAAAAGTATAATGGAGAGGTACCTGATGGAAAAATTGTAATTAAAGATCGCATCGCGGATAATATGCTTCAACAACTGTTGACTCGTCCAAATGAGTATGATGTTCTTGCTCTTCCTAATCTCAATGGAGATTATCTTTCAGATGCGGCAGCTGCACAGGTTGGTGGTCTCGGAATAGCGCCTGGTGGAAATATTGGTGATTTCATTGCTGTTTTTGAGCCCATACACGGCACGGCGCCAAAATATACAGGACAAAACAAGGTAAATCCAACAGCTGAGATTTTAAGTGGTTGTATGATGCTAGAGTATCTAGGATGGGATGAGGCAAGCACTGCAATTAAGAATGCCATTGAAAAGACAATTGCTCAAAAAGTAGTGACCTATGACTTGGCAAGACAGTTAGGTGGCATTGATCCAGTGAGCACGTCTGAGTATGCAGCTGCTATCATAAAGAACTTGTAGTTGGTCCTCTTTCTATACCTTTTTTCTAATTCATTTCTTGTTTTTTCAATTGTTATTAGCAATTATTTTATTTTTTTGTTAGGGGGAACTAGTAGTTATCTAATTGAGTCGGTGAAATGATGAAATGAATTAGAAATAGTTAAAAACTATAGTTTATCAAGTTCGCTTGTCAATTGGGCACTAGAGGTTAGAGAAGAATGGATATTTTCGAGGTCATCCTTAACAATAAGTTTTATCACGATTTCATTCCTTCAAGTATGACAATGGATGAGTTACAGAGTTTATTGGCTAGCGCACAAGTCTCACCACATTTGTCAACAATTCAGAACTATTGCTTTGTCGTTGTTCAAGAAGAATTTAATAAAGAAGCCTTATCTAATTCGGTAGCTGCTGGGCAAATAGTTCGTAATGCTGCGATAATACTGGTTTTGCTGGTTAATCAGCAGCACGCTGATGACGACACCGCAATAGTAGATGCATTGATGGCGACCTATCAACTAGTATTGACAGCGATTGCATTGGGATGGGGATACCATCTTTTATTGGAATTTGATCGAGATCTTGTGAAACGCATCGTAAAATGTCCAGATTCTCATCAAGTTATTGCGTTGATTCCTATTGGTAAGCCTGCTGGAGAGGGTTATAGAGGACAAATGAGAAAAATGGATGAATTAGCCTTCAAGGAGAATTATGGATCCTCATTTGGCCTTTCTTCTAGAGAATGATGTTCTTTTCTCCTTATTTGATGACTAAGTTCATCTATTTCCCTTAGTACTTGGATTTTTTCTTTTATTTCTTCAAGAAATTGTCTTTTTGAATGTCTAAAAATGATAAAAGGGACGATGGTAAACACGATGAAGTCGAATGCTAGGGGAGGAAGATAGATGGAAGCTCTAATGATAATGAACTGATTTAGTAAGAGATCATTACTTGAATTGAATTGTGCTTTAAGCGAGTAGGATTGTGTTAACATATCTTGAATGAAGTTTAAGTGATCGGTACTGGTTAGTGTCTTGATAGATTTATTGTTTAGCGTGAAGCTGCCTTTTTCTATCGGAATGATGAATCCCATTGCAACAGCTTCGGGAGGATCATCATTTGCAAAGAATGCTGGTATTTTAATGAGGTAGGGAAATAATCGGCGATGAAGTGGAGCTGTTACATTTTTACTCGTGAGGAAAAGCGTGCTTAGTTCAATGATATAGTCATAGATGGATGAAATTCTTTCCTCGTTATTTTCAGTCGCATCATTAAGATAATTCCTGCGAATACCTTCTTCTATTATTCGGATGGTTCCATGGGTAGTATTTATTTTGTGATAAGAAATTCTAATTGTTGTTCGGTTTGATTCGATAACTTCTTGGTTTGATTTCAGTTCTGTTTGGTGCAGATACGTGATTATTTGATCCCTAGTGTCATTAAACGAAGTGAAATTAGAATTTTGGTAATCAATGGTAAGAGAATCACTGAGAATGATAGTTTGGGTTACAAAGGTGGTTAATATGAATGAAAAAATAATTGGGGTTATGAATAGGGCCGTTTTGGCATGGGTAATGATTCCTCCTGAGTTTCCAGACAAGCTTGTTTGACGTAGACGCAGTATGATGGGACGAATCTTTTGAAGTTGATATCTAAAATAGAGATAGATTAACATCATTGCGAAAAGGTAGATGTGGAGGAGAGGTGGAATTTGGGAGGTGAATAAGGGAATAACTGGCCATGAAACAATCGGGATTGTTAAGGTAACTTTTCCAACGATTAATGATTCGTGATACCACGTGCCCACAATTTCATGTCGAATGCCATTTTTTGAGGTAAAGTTGATGAGTTCATTTAATTGGTAAGGAGGGTGTTCTTCTCTTACATCAGGTTGGGAATTGGCATCTCCTTTAACTAGAAAATAATAGTCACCATTAATCACTTTTTTAGCAATTATTCGATGAATGATATGATAATTCACGTTTATTGGTGAATAAACAATCACATCACCGATTTCTAGTTGTTTTGGTGATATCTCGCGGTTAATGACGATGAGATCACCTAGCTGTTGAGCTGGAGAATTAGAACCTGAAAGTACGGGTTGGATGGTATATGGACTAATGGTAAAAAATAAAACGGTCGAGATGATAAGAAAAAGAGCAATGCTAAAGGCAAACCTCGGCGTGAATCTGATATGATGCATCCGTTTCATTTCGAAACACTACAATAGATTAATTTGCACTTCTGGTAGGGCATCTTTTCCAATAAATGGTTTTGCTCTTTTTAGGTAGGGAAATGAGTGATCTTGGTGAACTATTGTGTGTTAGCGTTCTTCACCTAGAAGACTGTTCTGGAATTTCTTCATCCTATCGTGATAGTCGTGATAGGAACACGCGAATTTTTTGCTCATTTAAACTTCAAATGGAGAAGTAAAATGGAGCAGCATCTTTGCATCATAAATTATTCGTAATGGACATTCTAACGAGGGAGAAAATTAAATAGGAAGGAGTAAGATATGAAACAAAAAAATGTAATGGTAAAAAAGGAAATCACTAAGTTGGGAGTTGGAATGAACCAAGAACAGGGCCGCCAAAGAGTAAAGATGCAATGGCAACTCCAACTAAGGCTGATAAGCCTAGAAATATTAGCAATTCTTTTTTCGTGAAGTTTAGATTTAAGTTCCAATTCTTGCTAGCGATCATGATGATGCCCCCAACGTTTTCATTTAAATATTTGAATTTAAATCATTAAAAGTTTTTCTTTCAAGTCCACTTGACTGTTAACATTCGTGGTTCATTGATAGATTCATCATCAATTTCTCTCAAAGGCACAAGCACGTTTCATTGATTTGATTGACCGTTGAAGAAAGTAGTAAGAAGAGCTTGCTGTCTTTCAGTTGTAGTGGTCGAATATTTATGCAACGGAAGAACATTGATTTCTGAGGCAGAGTTTGTTTTAGCATTCAGATTCCTGAGAAAATCACCGTCAACAATGGAGATAATTAGGCGGAGAGCAAGTTCTTGGTTTAAATTAAAAGTTTCATGATAAGAGGCAAGCATCTCTGCTAACAAGTCCTTATAGGTTTGATCAAGATCTTGCTCTGGTGTTTCGAGAATTAAAAATGATGGCTTACTACATTGAGTGAATAGCGTGTCGCAAATAGCGAGTCTAAAGCAGATCTCAAGTAATTTTCTCTCTGTATTCGAGAAATCTGTAAAGGTATTGTGTTTCAAGGTTTTCGTTTTGAAATGATCATCTATTTGGACCAAAATGTTGTTAAATAATGCAGATTGTAATTGGATGAAACGCCTGTTGAGGGAGCGCGTGATATTCAGTATGTTCTTGTCATATTCTTCTTGAATGATTTTTTTGGCCTTTTTTAATTCGGTGACTTCTTTGGAAAGCGGCGTAATGGATGCTGTTTTTTGTTCTATCTGGTTAACCATATTTTTCCAATGTTTTTTTTCGGATAGAGAGTTTTTTTGAATTGTCAGAGCTTCAAGTTGTGATTTGATGTTTAGTATTTGTTCTTCAATATCCAAACTTCTGTCAGTTCTTTTCTGAAAGAAGTCTTGTAGCTTATTCTCTATTATCGATAGTTGATCTAATAACCGTAATTTTTCGTCTTCTAGATCTAGAATGACGGATACATCAACATATAACGATCCAGAACCACAAAGAGGGCACGTGTCCTCTTCTATTCTCCGTAAAATTATCTTTTTTGGAAGATTATCCTCACATAGAGGACAAAATAGTTCATAGACTTTTTGATTACCATCTAATCTTTTATATCTTGTTAATTCGCTTTCAATTCGGTTAATCTCTTCTTGAATTTGTAGTTTATTATTTATTAATTCGTCAAGATGGTTTTTGTTATCATCAGCTTGTTGTTGCCTTTCCCGTGTAAGCTGTTTTAGTTTTTTCTCTAATTGGTTGATTCTCTCCGATATTATTTCATCACTCGGTTCATTGACTACTATCGCCTTGCTAGAGGTATTGTCAACGAATCTCTTTAGTATTTCATGAGTTTTTTTATGCTCATTGAGCCGACGAGTCTTTGTTCTAATTAAAAAGTCAAGGTGATCAAGAATTTTTCGTGCTTTGTGGTTTCCGGAAACTTCATGCCAGAATTTTCTCAAAAATGCAGAGGAGTTCATTCCGCGGTATTTTTCATCTAGTAAATGTTGTGGAAATTCTCCAAAAAAGAAAATAGAATAGAAATTTGCGAATTCCTTCCAATTGTTGAAATGTCCAGATTCAAGCAGTTTTTTTTCTGTAATTTTTGATTCATCTGTTGAATTAGAAGAAAGAACGCGTTCGACATTTCGTGAAAGTTTTTGAATGGTTACATTCTTGATTTTACCACCATGAGTGATTGTTTTTGAAATTTCTATTTTCCCGTAGATTTTTGACAACAAATGGGTTCTTAGTATTATCTGGCGGGATTTATTAGCTATTCTAGTGCTTAAATAACTGATTCTTCTTGTAGGAAGATCAAAAGAGTTGCTAAGAGTGAAAAACAATGAGTTTAGAAAGGTGGTTTTTCCATGATGAGATGCTGCAAAAACTACATTTAATCCAGGTGCTATTTGAAAGCTCACATCACCGTCAAAGGTCGTGATACCAGAAACAAGAAACCATGAAGGAATGAGAAGATCAAAACTTTTGTGGCCTGTCTCTTTTACTAGTTGCTGTATGATCTTTATTGTGCTGTCGCTTATTTCTGATTTTAGCCAATTTGTGATATTGCCTGTCATTTTTGCACCACGCACGAAACACGTTCGTCTGTCAATCCATAAAAAGCTTTTGATCACGTTTGTCATGAAGTTTTGCGTGTAGATCAATTTTCTATATGGAATCGATGACTTTGATCGGAACTTAAAGAAAAACCACCCGTGACCAGGGGTAATCCCACGAGACCTCGTGTTTTATCCTCTCATCACGGGGAGAGGTCCTCACGAAGCGATTAACGTGATGACACGACCTTGAACCCGCT
>JAJRXH010000281.1 GCA_024276395.1 archaeon | reverse complement strand
CAACGAAGATCCTTGAAAGATTTAAAATCCTTGTTTAACTGTTTTATCCAAGGACTTGCCCAGGAAAATTGGTGAAATTGATAAGAATTATACTTTAGGAGATCATCATCAATTTTTCCATCAGCCAGATCATGAATGAGCTTGAAAGAACTCACGAGCAATTGTAGTGGTAATGTCGCTGTCGCCATCCTTGAGGCCAAGCGAGAACCTCGATTTGCTGTGCCTAACAAGACCAAGTTATTCAAGCGATGACCAGCTAAATATAAGCCACCTGTCTTTTTCTGACTGAAATATTGAACCAGACAGCGAATGATAAGTCCACCAAGGCTATGTCCGATGAGATCAAAGATCACAGATTGGTCGCCTAACTGTTTGGCCAGTTTCTGTATTTCTTGATGAGCTTTCCGAACCAATGATACGTCATTCGGATCATCATGCTCGAAAATTGGCGTGAAAAAGTTATGAGGCTTTGTCTGGTCAAGGCCTCGTTCTGAGTCGTAGTAAGATATTTTCCAGACATCAACATAAACATCCTTGAGAACTGGATGAGTTCTAAGAAATTGTTCAATTTCTCCCATTGATTCTGGAACATTAAAAAAAGAATGAATGAGCACGGCAACACGGTTTTCCATCATTCAAGACACCTACAGAAGATTTCATATAAAATTTCCCACGTTAAACGTTGAATTGGAAACGTTATCCTTACTTGACCCTCTAGGAACTAACATTGAAATTCATTTCCGTCAATCCAAATAGAAAAAGAATGAGATTAAAAAGGGCACTAGAAATTATTAGAACCCCAAAAAAATAAAGGAGCCGTTAGAAATGAGTTTTTCAAATGTTTGAGGTATTGATTCAAATTCTGAAAGATATCACGCTCTGAAATGGCATATAATTCTCTCGCATAGGAATCTAACAAGGGAGAACGAATCACCAAGTAAGAAGCAATGCCATATGTCCGTGGGACAAAATAATCCGTATTAGGCTCATCGCCAACATGAACAATTCCTCCACCATTCTCAAGATATCTCCTCATCACGTGACGAAAGTTATCTTTTTTCCTTGGTTCATGAGTATCAACCGCAAATATGTCATCAAAATACTGTTCTAGATCGTGTTCACGCAAGTGTTCAAGAATGATATCGGAAACATTTCCAGAATTAATGACGAGAGGAATTTCCAAGTTCTTAAGAGACTGCAAGACAAACTTAAGTTCTGGAACGGGAAGATATCTCATGAGAGATGATGAAAAATCTACGAGTTTTCTGGCAAGGCTGTTCACGATGTCTGGCGCAAGCTGCGGAAATAAACGTCTCATTAGAATTCTGCGTCCTAAAAAAATAATTTTCTCTCGTTCCTTTTGATCCGCAAGAGGCCATCTCTTAATTAACACTTGATAATCTAATGGAGGTCTTGTTCTTAGAAGAAATTCTTCCATCAAAATTCGACTTGGAGTTATTTCAAGACCTTCTTCCTGCAAGAGACGCGCAAGAATTTCTTCTCGTGGTGGACGGTATTCGAAAAGCGTATGATCAAAATCAAAACATGCAACCAGAGATGACTGGAATCTTTTCTTGAAATTATTATCCTTGACAAGCATGTTCATCCAATAATACCCTAAACTTTCTTTCTTTAATACCATTCTTAAAGAGCATCTTTAATACCATTCTTAAAGAGCATCTCAATAGCAGGCATCACCTGAGAAACAGCCACCCAAAAAGAGAAAATGATCCCAGTTATTGCATCTCCATTGTTTCATTAACAAGCTAAGATCCAGATGTTTTCTTTCTAATAATTCAATGAAAATTACACATCTATGAATATTCTGAAGCATTTTTGTCCTTTTATTAGCTCTTTATCTAATTTAATCCATTAAATATCGATTTAATCCTCATTCCACTAGTAAAAACTTCACACCAAAGTTTCAGTGACATTATGAGTTCATTTGTTATTCTCACATCTGAGAATCATTGTTGATTTTTGTGCAATTAAATTCGGGTTGCAGAAACCTTTTCTCCAGAACTCCAAGCATTTCCTATATTATCAATTTTGAGAATTAATTGTCACCATTGAAACTCATGAACATATTTTAATCATCAAGCTTAATACTGATTTCTCGGAAAAAAACGAGCATTGTTAGATATCATAACGTCTATCATACAAAAAAAGGATGGGTCAAGGCAATAAGGAGGATAACGTTCTTGAGATGGATTAAAGATCTCGTAAAACCACAATCAAGATTATGGGAAGAATTTTACCGAAATCGATGGCAACACGATCAGGTAATCAGAAGCACTCACGGAGTGAATTGCACTGGAAGCTGTTCGTGGGATGTCTACGTGAAAGACGGCATCATCACGTGGGAAATGCAAGCGACCGATTACCCCCTCCTCCAACATGACATCCCACCATATGAACCACGCGGATGTCCACGAGGCATCTCTGCCTCATGGTACGTTTATAGTCCATTAAGAGTCAAGTATCCTTATATCAGAGGAGCCCTACTCGATTTATGGCTTGAAGCAAAAAAACAAAACAAAAATCCTCTCGAAGCATGGAAAAGCATCGTCAGCGATGACAACAAACGACGAAGATATCAAAAAGCTCGAGGAAAGGGTGGATTCCGTCGCACTGATTGGGAAACGGCTCTAGAAATAATCGGTGCTGCCTGTTTGTACACGGCAAAGAAATGGGGACCAGATCGCGTGTTTGGCTTCTCCCCAATCCCAGCCATGTCGTACCTTTCATATGCCGCTGGTGCGAGATTCTTGCAATTATTCGGTGGCGTGGCAATGTCCTTCTATGACTGGTATTCCGATCTCCCCAATGCCTTCCCAGAAGTATGGGGAGAGCAAACTGATGTTGCCGAGAGCGCAGATTGGTTCAATGCACGATACATTGTTGCAATGGGAAGCAACATTTCCGTCACGAGGTCTCCTGACTCACACTTTGTTCACGAAGCACGACACAATGGTGCAAAGTTCGTGGTCATCACTCCAGACTTCAACCCTACGGCAAAAAATGCTGACTGGTGGATCCCAATAAAAGCTGGACAAGACACGGCAATGTGGATGGCCATCAACCACGTGATTCTCAAGGAATTTCATGCGGACAGACAAGTACCCTTTTTCATTGATTACCTGAAGAAATATACGGACGTTCCATTTTTGGTCCAACTAAAAGAAAGTGAAAATGGCTTCATCCCACGAAAACTTCTCCGAGCATCACAAATCCCTAGGTATGCTGATGTAGAAAATGCTGAATGGAAAACACTAATGCTTGACAAAAGCGGTACCCTCAGGATGCCTAAGGGAACCATTGGATTCAGATGGGGAAAAGAGAAGGGAAAATGGAACTTACTTCTTGAAGATGGCCTAGATGACAGCCCGATAGAACCTCTCCTAACTCTCCTTGATGTTCGAGATGCTACACTCCCTATCAAATTTACTGGTTATGCCGAAAATAAAAGCTTCATTCGACATGTACCTGTAAAATATGTAGAAACTAAAGAAGGAAAAGTTCCAGTTACCACCATTTATGATCTGCTCATAGCACAATTCGGCGTAAGTAGAGGACTGGAAGGTGACTATCCAGAAAACTATGATGATGACATTCCCTACACGCCAGCTTGGCAGGAAAAATTTACGGGAATTGGCCGTGATGTAGTAATTAGACTGGCAAGAGAATTTGCACGAAATGCCGAATTGACCCAGGGTCGTTCAATGATCATCATTGGCACCGGAATCAACCATTGGTACTACAACAATCTAGGATATAGAGCGCCCATCACGGCATTGCTCCTTTGCGGCTGCGTGGGACGTAATGGAGGGGGCCTAAACCATTACGTGGGACAAGAAAAAGTGGTCCTCATTGCACCATGGGCAACTTTAGCTTTTGCTTTTGATTGGGGCCGTCCACCACGCCTACAACAGACACCGATCTGGCATTACATTCACAGTGACCAATGGAGATACGAAGGTCCATTTACCGAGTATGCAGCTGTTCCCGAAGCCTTACAATCTGAAAAACTTCACGTCGCTGATTTAATAGCTAAAGCAGTACGACTAGGATGGTTACCCTTCTTCCCACAATTTAACAAGAATCCCAGCGAAATCGTGAAAGAGGCCCGAGCTGCTGGAGCCCAATCTGAAGAAGATATCATTAAATGGCTAATTGAACAACTAAAAACGAAAAAAATCCGATTTGCAGTTGAAGATCCTGATGCCGAGGAAAATTGGCCAAGAGTTTGGTTCATCTGGCGAGCGAATGCATTAATGGCAAGTGCAAAAGGACATGAATACTTCTTAAAGCATTATCTAGGCACGGATGATAACATTTCAGCACCTGAACGAGCAGGAGAATATCTCAAGGATGTAACGTGGAGAGAAACCGCACCATACGGGAAGATGGACTTGGTCGTGGACCTCAACTTCAGAATGGATACCTCAGCGCTCTATTCGGATATCGTCCTCCCAGCAGCGATGTGGTACGAGAAAAATGACCTCAATACCACGGACCTCCATACGTTCATTCACCCATTAGGAAAAGTAGTTCCACCGTCATGGGAGGCAAAAAGCGACTGGGAGATATTCCGCGAGATTGCACGAAAAGTCAGTGAACTAGCTGCCACGTACATGCCAGAACCTTTTGAAGATCTCGTTGCCACGCCATTACTCCACGATACTCCAGCAGAATTGGCTCAACCAGAGGTTAAGGACTGGGCACTGGGTGAATGCGAACCCATACCCGGAAAAACAATGCCTGCAATGAAAATCGTCATAAGAGATTACGTGAACCTGTACAACAAGTTCATCTCTTTTGGACGCTTGGCACGAAATGCGGGATTAGGGGCACATGGTATCCGAATCCCCATTGAAAAACAGTATGACAAGCTCCTAGCGAGGCCCGTTAGCGGCTCACCAGACCCAAAACGGACGAGATGCGTCGAATGGAATGGTCAAAAATATCCTAGTTTGGAAGATCCTCTTGATGCTGCTAATATCTTATTATACCTTGCTCCAGAGACAAATGGTGAAGTGGCATACGAAGCCTTCAAAGTCGAAGAAGAAAAAGTTGGTCTTCCGTTGACAGATCTTGCTGAGCCAAATAGAGGCATTCGTTACAACTTTCACGATCTCATGAGACAACCTCGCCGAGTTATCACGAGTCCTTGCTGGTCTGGAATCATTAATGAGGGGAGACCTTATGCTGGATTCGTTTTGAATGTCGAGAAACTGATTCCTTGGAGAACATTGACTGGTAGACAACACTTTTACATTGACCATGAATGGTATCTCCGATTTGGAGAGCAGCTTCCAACCTACAAGCCAAAGCTAGACTTGGACAAGATAGGCGAACTATTGAACAGCCCCATTCCAGAGAATTCCAAGGTACTTAAGGTTAACTTCATGACACCTCATGGAAAGTGGCAGATCCATTCTACTTTCTATGATAACCATAGAATGAGAACACTCTCACGCAGCATTGAACCTGCATGGATTCATCCAGATGATGCAGCAAAAATTGGCGTGAAGGACAATGACTGGGTTGAAATCTACAATGATAACGGCGTGGTAGTTACGAGAGCTGCCGTGAGTGATCGAATTCAACCCGGAACGTGCTTGGTCCATCACTCAGCAGAGCGAACTCTCGCTGTACCCAAGACACAAATCAGAAATGGAAAGCGTGCTGGCGTACACAACTCTCTCATGAGGGCACGACTAAACCCCGTGCTATTAGCTGGAGGATACGCACAATTCACTTACTTCTTCAACTACTGGGGACCTGTCGGTGTTAACCGTGACTGTTATGTCATCATTAGAAAGTTAGACAAGGTAGAATGGTGATTTTTTCATCACGATGAAAAAAGAAATCATGATAGGAGGATAAAAGGTAATGGATATTCGTGCTCAAATAGCGATGGTTTTTCATTTAGATAAATGCATTGGCTGTCATACCTGCAGTGTATCTTGTAAGAACTTGTGGACCGACCGAAAAGGCGCCGAATACATGTGGTGGAACAATGTTGAGACAAGGCCTGGAACCGGTTATCCGTATCGGTGGGAAAATCAGGAAAAGTATAAGGGCGGTTGGATACGAGACGAAAAAAACGACAACGTTCGCTTGCGTCTAGGTAACCGAATCAAACTACTCACCACCACCATTTTTTACAATAAGGATCTTCCAAAATTAGATGACTATTATGAGCCTTGGACATACACGTACGAAGATCTATTTACTGCATCGGAGTCTGACGATCAACCAGTTGCCAAGCCAGTCTCTATGATCACTGGAAAGCTAATGGATGTCACTAGCGGGCCTAACTGGGATGATGATCTAGGTGGCTCACGAATCTATGCCTTAAATGACGTGAATTTAGATGACCTTTCCGAGGAAGAGAAGCTTCAACTAATGGAACTCGAACGAGTTGTTTGGTTTTATCTACCTCGAATCTGCAATCATTGTGTAAACGCATCGTGTGTTGCTGCTTGTCCTTCTGGTGCCATCTACAAGCGCGGAGAAGATGGAATCGTTCTAGTCAGCCAACAAAAATGTCGATCTTGGAGACTCTGTGTCTCAGGATGTCCCTACAAGAAAATTTACTTCAACTGGGCAACTGGAAAGTCTGAAAAGTGCATTCTCTGTTATCCATTATTGGAATCTGGACAAGCTCCTTCTTGTTTCCATACTTGTGTAGGACGATTAAGATATCTCGGCACCGTGTTGTATGACGCCGATGCCATTGAAGAAACCATTCGTGCACCTGATGACAAGATCGTTGAAGCACAGCTAAACATCATCAAAGACCCCTTTGACCCTGAGGTCATTGAAGCCGCTAAGAAAAACGGCATTTCTGATGCGATGATCGAAGCTGCCCAACATTCCCCTGTCTACAAGTTTGTCAAGGTATGGAAGATTGCCTTACCACTTCACCCTGAATACAGAACCCTACCAATGCTATTTTACGTGCCTCCGCTATTACCAGTTCTTGCTACCGTCAGGGACGATGTATACCACCTTGATGGCGTTGATACAGAAAATCTCACTCCCTTGCTCACAGATCTCGGCAAACTAAGGTTACCATTGAAATACATGGCTAATTTATTTGCTGCTGGTAATACAGAGATCATAAAGGAAGTTTACAAGAAACTCATTGCCGTGAGAGAGTACATGCGTCACAAGAACGTCGGGGATGTCGAGACTGACACGATTGCTGACATCCTTTCCAAGGCTAACCTCACATCTGAGGTAGCCGAGGAAATCTACCGCATCACAGCCCTGCCAACTTATGATGAAAGATTTGTCATTCCTCCCCTGGCACGAGAAGTAGGCATTGAAGCTGCTATTGATCCGCTTACTTACCGTCAGCAATCTGGATTTGGATTAAGGACAGAACCCCGAAGAGGAGGATGATCCTAAATGAACCCTGCTGTTTCACCGGACATTTACCTTCAAAAGACCTCAATTACATCTTCTTTCTCATCTATCTCCTTTACCTCACAGCACCGACAACTCTTCAGGCAATTATCACTCCTCTTCCGCTATCCGACCACGCATCCCCGCAAAATCATCGAAAACATCGTTCCCATCATATCAAACATCTCTGATGAAGGAAAACAATTAATTCAACGATTCAAGGAAATGAGTGAATCTTTATCCGTCCCACAACTTCAAGAATGCTATTCGGATTTACTGGACATGAATCCTCATTTTCATCCCTACGTGGGGGCACAACTCCTCGGAGAGAGTTATAAGAGAAGCATCTTCCTCATCAAACTCAAGGAAGTCTACCGAGAAAATGGCTTCGAACCTCCCATGAATGAACTAGCTGACCACCTCGCCATCATATTAGAGTTCATCTCAATGAGTCAAAACGTGGATGTGACACGAGAACTAATTGAAGATGCCTTAATCCCTGCACTAAACAAAATCGTAGATGAAAGTAACTTATCTATTGAAAACGCTCTCATGGGAACGAATCCAATAAAAAATCCCTATGTTTACCTCTATTTCCTACTTAGAAAGGTTGTCATCAAGCTTATTAGTAGTAAATAGATGTTAAAGTTTCTAAATTTACCGATTGAACAAGAAAAAGAAGAGGTAAGAAAAATGTCGCTTGATCAACTTGTCCTCAATGAATTCATTAACATTGAATTTTTCATCTTCGTGGTATTCCCTTACATTGCCATTCTAACATGCATTGTAGGGAGCATCTGGCGGTATCGCCATAACCAGTATACGTATTCAGCACTCTCTTCTCAATTTTTTGGCTCGGATCTCCTCGTCGGTTGGGGATTGCGCTTATGGCACTACGGCATCTTCTTGATCCTTTTCGGTCATTTCATGGCATTGGTCTTCACTGAACCCTACGCTGTTCTAAAACACGCCATCGAAGGCATTCATCCCATCTTCCAAGTTCTCCTTGATGGAATGCGAATCGGAGCGGGACTTGCAGCTCTCATTGGACTTCTCCTCCTTATCATTAGACGAATGACCAATGATTACGTCCGACAAGTTACCAGCAAGATGGATGTCATCATTCTCACCCTATTACTCGTGCAGATAATTCTTGGATTCACCGTGCTCATCACTCACTATGGAATACAAAGCGAAACTTTCTGGTTTGCCGACCAAGTTGCCCCATGGTTCCAAGGTGTACTCCTCCTAAAGCCAGAGGTGCCACAAGGGATCGAGTTTTACGCTGCCATTCACATGCTACTACCATTTCTGATTGTTGCACTCATTCCCTTTAGTCGTCTGGTGCACATGTTTACTTTCCCAATTTCGTACTTGATCCGACCTTATCAATTGGTAATTTGGCATAGAAATCGACAAAAGAGGTTAACAACCAACAAACAATAAACTAAATAATAAAATGTAAATAAAGACTACAAATATGGAGGTAATTAATCAATGGGTGACGGAAGCAAAGCAACAGCGATGATGGTACAGGAAATAAAAGAAAAGTACATCATCAAGGGAAATCCTAGAGAAGGGTTAATCGCGGCAACCATTGGATTTTTCATTGGTTTTGCTGCGGTCGTTGCCATGGGGGCTACGGCAAAATTCTTCAAGGCTGAATTAGAAGGATTAGGATTCTCGGCATTTTGGATCGGGTTATTGGTGTCGATGCCCAATCTTTCTGGCTCTTTGTTACGAATTCCCTTTTCAGCTTGGACTGACCAAGTAGGGGGAAGAAAACCTTTCCTTGTCCTACTCACGCTTTCGCTAATTGGATTATTAGGACTAACCATTTTCGTGAATCTCTACTATCCTGGGCTAGAAGCAATACACTATCCAATTCTACTAGTGCTTGCTTTCCTTGCTGGATGTGGCATTGCAACCTTCTCAGTGGGGATTAGCCAAGTATCCTTCTGGTATGCACAAAAAGATCAAGGAAAAGCATTGGGAACCTATGCAGGACTTGGTAATACCGCACCCGGAATCTTCTCACTCGTCATGGCACTAAGTCTGGGATTCTTCGCCACATCACCAACAAACGGATTGATGGAGTCATATCTTCTCTGGTTCTTGCTTCTCCTCGCCGGTACTAGTATTTATTATTTCATTGGTCTCGATGCTTGGTCATTCCAGTTAGAACAACAGGGATTACCCAAGGAAGAAGCTGCCCGGATCGCCAAGGAAGCATACGGACAAGAAATCATCCCAGCTCACAACTTGGTTAAGAGTCTCAAGATTTCTGCATCAAATTGGAGAACTTGGGCACTAGTAATCCTGTACTTCACTTCTTTCGGTGGTTTCATTGCTCTTGCCGCCTGGTTCCCCAATTACTGGAATTCATATTTTGAGCCGGGAAGTGTCAACTTCTTCGGAATCGCACTAGCCGTGGCACTCATCCTCAATGCCATTTTCGTTCTCATTGGATCTTTTGTAAGAGTATACTCTGGAAACCTAGCAGACAAGATCACCGGTGAAAAAACCGTCATCGGTGGACTGCTAATCATCATGGCCGGGGCTATCATCATGATGTTTGCCACGAAAGGCCTCTTCCCACTAGCGCTTCTAGGAATGGTCGTCATTTCCACTGGCATGGGAGTCGTTAATGCCGGAGTCTTCAAGCTCGTTCCAAAGTACGTGTCAAATGCCGTCGGCGGAGCTGCTGGATGGGTTGGTGGCCTTGGTGCCTTTGGAGGCTTCGTGATCCCTCCAATTCTTGGTGCTTTTGTTGACATCTTCAAGAAGGGTGGCATTGGCTATGCCTGGGGATATGTCACCTTCGTCGTTCTTGCTCTCATCTGTCTGGGAGTCATGTATGTTTTGACCAAGAACAAACACGAATAAGCTAATTAGGTCAGCAAGGGTGACTTTTTAGTAGATCACCTTGCTTCTTCAATTTCTTCTTTTTATATTTCTCAAGAACATAGCAAACTTTCCCATTGTGCAACAGAAGAAGTTCTTCTTTTCTGAAAAAATGATACCACACACCCAATGATGCCAAGGCAAGAAGTAAAAGGCTCGTTTCCTAAAAAAATGACAAAAATAAAAACGACCATACTCAAGACATTCATTTTCTTATGGTAAGCTTGTCATCATTGGTAGATAAACTCAATGGAACCTCAAAAAACTGTCTTCGATTTAAGACTATTTTCTCAAGTTTCCCAGAATAATAAGCCTGAACAACCAAATATTCATCAAGACCGTGATCTGAACTTGCTGATTCATCGCTTAACCATAAAACAGCGCCATCCAAGTAATCCACGACACCCAATTCTTCATAATTATATTCAAACAAGGATGCCAAAAAGGCCGTGATGATGAGATCGTGACTCACACAAATGATGATGCTTCGAGGTTCGATTAGGCGATATGTCGCCAATAAATCAACAAGCCATCTAAGCAAGGAAATTGAACCATCTTGAGGTGAAAGAATAGCTGATGTGGATACTTCTCCACGAAACCAGTCATTCAAAAAATCAATGGGATTCTCATAATTACGCATTATCTCGCCAAGTTTGACTGCATCCAACACGTACGCACTAGGATCGCCCAGGTATCGTGATGGTGAAATTTCACCAAGAACTCGCTCATTGTTTCCGATTCCTCTAGTGATTTCCTGACAAGTTTCAACACATCTTGTCAAGGGACTCGAAAAAAACACGATCTGCCTATCTAGCTTTCTTAGTTCTTGACCTAACGATCGTGCTTCTCTTGCACCCTCTGGAAGAATTGAAAGATCCTTGTATTCAATCATCTGATTCATTGCAAAAGGAGCACGTCGAGCATGACGAATGAGGACAATGACCGGCTGAGACGAAGGAAACACCTTCACTGCTGTTTTAAGGTCAATCACGTAATTTCACCGCCCTTTGAACAAGTTCACTTCAACATCAGCCAAACAAAAAGACTAAGTTAAAGTAGAAGAAGAATTTTTATGTATTTTTCCCTAATCGGTAATTGGGGAGTTATTCACTTCTCCTTGGAGTATTTAAAGGAACGAGTGGTTTTTAAATGTATCTTTT